>VSJD01000014.1 GCA_008636095.1 Kiritimatiellota bacterium
GGCCGAGAGTATACTCGGACTCGGGTCGGCACCCGCACCGGGATGGAAGAGGACTGAGATCCCTCGACAAGCTCGGGATGACGGATGTGGTAGCTCGGGATGACGGCAGGGGCGGAGCGGTATGATATCGCCGAGGATAGCACTCAATGCGGAATCCCACGCTAAACCCGGAAGAGCCATTTAACTTGATGTACTGGAATTTCCATCCGGGGGAATCCAGGGACAGCCCTGTTCTTGTTTGTTCCCGTTGGGAAAAAGGTATTGACATACCAAATGGCAGGGACATTATATAATCCTGTTAGTCTAAGGCGCATAAAACCAAGGTGCCAGGAAATCCTGCCACGGAATCAGGAGTGAAGATATGAAGACGTATCGCCAAGCAAGATCATTGACTTTGTTAGTTTTGGGTTGCTTATGTTTTAGCGGAAGCATTTTTCATGTCCCGGTATGCGGCGCCGATGTAGTTCGTGTAGGGATATTTGATTTTGATAAGGTTGATGGGATAGTCACCGAAGAGCGGACTGTTGGCGATGAAGGGATGTATAAGGCATTAGAAGGGGAGAAGGGGATTGAAGTATCTTTTGTTAGAAGTTTTGAGAAGCGCGTATTAAAGGATTACGATGTTTTGATTCTACCCCAGACAACGCCTATAAAACTCCTGCCTGCTGATTTCAAACAGATATTGAGCACATGGGTCGAAGAAGGTCATGGGTTGTTAGTCACCCATGATGCCGTGGGTTATAGAAAATTCGGCTCCAGCATATTCCCTGAAATATGTTCGGGCGGCGTTTACAATACGCCATCTTCTGAGGGGATAATCACAAGAATGCACCCCGTTGCTAAAGGAATGGAGCCGAAGACAGAATTTGAACATACTTACTCTGACCATATCGTTTTGGGAGAAGGTCCAAAGGGAGTTACAGTCATAAGAGAAGTAAGGGATAATGAAGAGACAGACTATAAAGAGGTGGGTGGTCCGATAATGATTGTCGGGCAGGCCGGTAAAGGCCGATATGCCGCCTGTGGAATATGCATTGGCTGGGATAAAGTGGCAATACCAGACCACAGGTATACGCAGGGACAAGAGCAGGAGTCTCCACCTAAAGGGATAGAGCGGCAGATACTGATAAATACCATAGGCTGGTTAGCCGGCGCTACGGATATGACCCAGGCGGGCGAAGAGCTGGTAAAAGAAGGCGCGCGACTGGCGAAATTGGCAAAAGAAGTAGAAGAAGAACCCATTGCGAAACCATCTCCGGAAGAAGAGCAACAGATCGCAGCGATAAAATCAGCCCGTGCAGACATCTTCCCCCTGCCCAAGCAGGTAAAGTGGGGTAACGACAAGATTGTTCTTGCTGATCGCAAAGCGGCAAAGGCAATAATTGTAATTGACGAGAGCGCCTCGGACAAGGCGGAGTTGGGCGCAAATGAGATAAGCAGTAAATGTAATGAATTAGCAGGCACGAGTTTGCCCATCAGGAAAAGAACGGCTTTGAACAGCGAGGAGCTGAAAGGCAAAAACCTGATTATTATCGGCAAGGCGGACAGCAAATTAATCCAGGAATATTTACAGAAACACAAGGCTGAATTTGCCGATGATTACCGTCTTACAGCCGATACCCCCGGCAAACAGGGCTACATTGTCCGCTGTTTCACCAATGAATACGGTAACCGCTGTGTTTTGCTTGGCGGTAGTGATGATCAGGGAACGCTCTATGCCTGTTATACATTCCTTTATCTGATGGAGCAAAAGGCGGACAAGGTTTACGCCTTAGAGGCAAATATAAAGGACTGGCCTGACTATGGCTACCGTTGCTGCGCCTGTCTCTACACCTTGAAGGGTCAGGATATGGGAAGAATGAAACAATACATAGACTTCCTGGCAAAGCGAAAGGTCAACAGAGTGGATTTGGGGACAGTATCATTGGTCGGCTCCGGTTCCGCTGAAAAATTAAATCTCGGCCAGTTAAGTGAGTATGGCAGGCGAAGAGGAGTATATGTATCTGTGCTTTCTTTCCTGAATTTGGGGTGGTCAACGGGCGGCTTAGTTCCTATAAGACCGTCGTGCGGAGCGTCAAAGGCGAAAGGCTTGTGTTATGGAGATGATATGCTGAAAAAGCAGGCCGAAACCCTGACTGAGTTCTGCAGTAAATATAAGCCGGGCGTGTTAAGGTTCCACTATATAGATTCCGACCCCTTCGCCGGCTGTGGCGGGGACGCCGGCTGGTGGCTGGCAAGATGCGATGTATGCAAGGGCAAATATAAGGATCACGAACGATGGAAGGCCGATAGAGACCTGATTAACAGCATGTATAAGGCGATCAAGAAGGGCAGTCCGGATACCATGATGGAGTTTATCCAGTGGCCATATCATCCTTCCATGATTACCGGCGAATGGCCGCTCCATTTCGGTTCGGAGAAAAAATATAAGCGATATTTGAAGCGGCTGACCGCCGAGATACCGGAAGATGTCTTTCTTATCATACGCGAGGCGTCACTGCCACAGGTAAAGGCCTGGGATGAATGCAGCAACCGACATCAGCGGCTTATATGGTGGCAGTCCTTTGACGGCTTTTGCAGGTGGGTTAGCAATTGGGGCCGGAATGCGGCTACCTCGTGGACAGGGAACAGGGACGACGCATTTGAAATCAATTCCTGCGCACTATGGCTTTGCTATGAAATGTCAATGTTGATTGGAGATCAATACGGCTGGAATGTCAAGACACCCGGTTACAAAGTCTGGGATGATTTGCCAAGTCTACGGGCCTATAACATGACCATGAAACCGACCTGTGAACCTGAGTTTATCTTCAAGACGCTTGTGCCTCTAATCTCTCGTGATATCTATGGCGCAAAGGCCGGTCCCTACGTAGAGCGGGCATTAAAGACGAATATAGAAAGAGGTCTGCCGGGGATAATGGGCGGGTGGCAACACTCAAGATGGGAGGTTGATATCGAAGGGAAGAAGAGAGCAGAAAACGGAAAGATAGTGGACCCGCTCAAGCTTTATGGCGAGATAAGAGAAGAAGCGAATACGATGTATGCCAATATGGCTGAGGCAATGAAGAATCTGCCTAAAGATGAACTGAGGCGATGGACAGTAGAGACGCTCTGGTATAAGGCCAGAGAGCTACGGTGCCGCGGCGAGGGATTCTACCACTGGGTTCTTGCCGCAAGGGCAATGGAGGGAGATGATAAAGGAAAGGCACAGGAAGAGTTGAACATCGCTATTGCTTATCTGGACAGGGAATGGGAATTAATGAAGGAGGCGCACGAAAATAAATATCCGCTCGAGGTAACTGACGTGTTTGGATATGTCCCTACAGGTTATGCCGGCAAACCGTACGTGAATATCAGAGCCTGGGCCGTGAAAAAGGCGCTTTCCGTTCCGGCCGAGTCCGAATTGAAAGAGTTGCTGGAGAAAATAGACCGGAAACCGAAACTTTAGCAGGTAAGGACAATGAGAAACGGCAGACGGGACATTTGGGGCAAGATGTTGTTTGTCAGTCTGATTATCCTTTGTGCGACTTCAGGGACAAGCAGCATTCAAGCAGCAGAAGGATGCAAGATAGAGATAAACTCTAATCCTCCTTTGCCGATTACGCCGGGTAAACCAATTAAGGTAGACACCTCCAGCCTGAAAAATATCCTCAAAAACCCGGCATTTGCATCCCAATCAGGTTGGTCATTTAATGATAGAGCAAGGGGTACAATAACTCTTGATACTAACGTATTTCATTCCGCTCCTTGCAGTGTTCGCATAGAAAAACCTGAAAATCCAGGCTACAGCGATATTGGGCAGAGTTTTCAGGTTCAGCCGAATACCTGCTACTATGCTGAATGCTATGTGAAAGCAAATATTGCTAAAGAAAGAAAAAGAAAAGGCGTCATGCTCTATATTGGGCTTGCCCGTGGAGCAGGGGGCAAATCAATTAATATAACTTTACAAACTCTGGAAAAGACCTCGGATGACTGGATAAAACTCTGCGGGGTTTTCCAGACCCCCGCTGATGTAAAATCCGCCTCTTTTTGGCCTCTGTTTGATACCGTCGGCACTACCTGGATTGACGATTGTTTCCTGTCGCTTATTTCGGCCACTATCACTTACAGGATAGATTGCCCTGAGATTAAACGGGTAAAACTTCTCAATGAGGATGAGAAAGTAATGGCTGATTCAGGAGTGTTGGAAAAAGGAAAGAGCCATTACGAAAACACTCAGTCCGGTTTAGCCCTGGATGATATTTACACTGTCGAAGTCAGCGCCCATGATGGCAAGACCTACGGGAAATGCTATCCTGAAGAATGGTAAAAAATCACATCAGATTTTCCGGCAGGACTTGAGAAAGTCGTTTTCGTCGCGGCGGGTCCAGGCTTTGACGCGCAACAGGTCCATTGATGGAATCTGCGGATAGAGCACGATCTTGCCTTCCACGGTGGCGGCTTTGATCAGCTCCAAAGCTTTTGAAAATTGGTCCAGACTGCCGACCATGTCCAGGTGCAGGCCGGGATTGAATTCGCCGGAAGCCACCATGCGCAGGGCTTCGACAACATCCGCCGGACTGCCGCCGCTCGATCCGCAGAGGCGGATTTCATCGTAGTGCACGCGGAGGGTATCGAGCTCGATCATGTGTTCGCCCCGTTTCAATCCACCAAAGAGATTCAACACGCCGCCTTTGGCCAACCACTGCTGACTCTCCTGCTGCACGTTGCGGATCCCCACGGCGGCGATGATGTCATCGGCGCCCTTGCCATTACTGACCTTTTTGATGAGCGCCAAACCTTCGGCTGAGAGCACGGCATGCAGTTCCGTGCCGGCTTGCCGGGCTTTTTCCGCCAAACCGGTGCGAACGAACTCCAGGCGCTCTTCGATAATATCCATGACGACCAGGTGGCGCGGCGCAAACCGCAAGGCGGCCTCGGCATGCATCTGGCCCATGGGCCCCGCGCCGATGACCACGGCGACGCCGCCGCGCAACAGACCCAACTGCGGGATACGTGGCGCGGTCGGCAATTTCTGGTGAATATGAATGTGCCGGTCCTGGGCCGAAATCACGCAGGAAAGCGGCTCGCACAGGGCCCCGGCAAAGAAGGGAATGGCATCGGAAGGCAGTGGCAGTAGGCAATCGGCGGCAATGGCCTCTTCGGTGACCAGCATGTACTCGGCCAAGTGCCCGGGCAGGGAATAACCTATCGCCACTTTTTCCATGCCGGTGCCGTTGTTCCGGTACCGCTCGCGGTGATTGACCGGGGGATGATCCACTGCCGGCTGGGTGGCATAGCGCCGCCCCACGGGATACTTGGACGCCACGTTTTTCCCAGCCTGGACGATGGTTACACAGCCTTCATCGCCGAGAATGATTGGATACAGGCCCAAGTCCCAGCCATTGATGAACGTATGCTCGCATCCCTGAGCCACCAGCTTGAGAATGGAAGAACAGACCCCCGCGGCATCCACCCGCACCAGCACCTGGTTGTCGTTGGGCCGCGGGACCGGCACGGTATCCACATGGATGTTTTCAAATCCGGCGCCGTGCAGACGCACGGCCCGCATGGTGGCGGGAATGGCAGATGGTAAATGGTTCATGGGGATAAGAATTCGTTCCTCGTTCTTGGTCCTTCGTTCTTCGTTTTCCCGCTAACGCTTTGCGCTCAACTGACGAGCAACAGTCCAATTGTTGGCAGTCCTATGTCAGCCGAGACGGGTCTAACAGTCTTGCTCCATGATACACGGCCAGAAGCTCAACAAAGTCTTGCCTTACTCGATACACAATTCGGTAATTGCCGAGGATGATTTCCCGCACGGCGGGATCGTTCAGTTCGGGAACCATTCTACCGGAGTGCGGGAAGGTCACAAGTCGCTCGACAGAGACCAGAACGTCCATTGCAAAAAGGCTGGCGTAGTGCGGCGAATCAGCTGCAATGAAGTTGGTGATCGCCTCCAGATCGTCAGATGCTTGCGGCGTCCACCTCACTTCAGCCATTTGGCCATCCGCTCCTTCACTTGGGCATGAGCGATAGTTTGTCCGGCATCAGCCTGCTGAATACCCCTTTCGATCTTTGCCAGAAACAGTAAGCGTTCCATGGCATCTTCGATGGTGGCGTCATCGGACAGATCTTCAACCGCATGAACCAGTTTTTCCTTTGTTGTCATGTGGTTACCTTAGCACGATACTGCCGAGTTATCAATCCATTCATTTCTGCCGTAACGTGGCTGTTGACCGTCGTCATCTGCCATGCTCCGCCGGAGCGCTCTCAGCCTGGGCGTAGCGCTCCGGCGTAGCCTGATCGCCCAGACGAGTCATGTCGCCCCACCTTCGACCAAGCGCTATGGTGGGCAGGCCGTCATCCGGTGTCTGGCGTCCGTTTTATCGCTCTACGCTTTACGCTCCACGTGCTTTCGCCGCGGCGGCGCATGGATACACTGCCCATGCACGGCATGGGCGGCTTCCATCCAGGCTTCCGACAACGTCGGATGCGCCTGTATGGTTCGCGCGAACTCCGCGGCGGTAAGTTCCGCCTGGACAGCCGTTACGGCCGTGGCGATCAATTCCGTGGCATGCGCGCCGATGGCCGCGGCGCCCAGGAGCTGGTCGGTATCCGCGTCCACAATCCATTTTACGAAACCGGTCGTCTCGCCCGAAGCCACCGCCTTGCCCAACGCCGCAAAATGGAACTTGCCGGTTTTGACGGCGCGGTTCTGCTGTTTGGCATCCTGTTCGGAGAGTCCCACCACGGCAATTTCCGGCGCCGTGAAAATGCAGGACGGCACAACCTGCGCGCGCAAGGTCAAGCGTGGTTTCACGGCATGCTCAGCGGCCAGCAGACCTTGGGCCGTGGCGGCATGCGCCAACTGCGGCCCGCCGTTGACATCGCCAATCGCATAAATTCCCGCCGATGGCGTCTGGCCAACGGCATTTACCTCGATATAGCCTTTGGCATTGGGCTTGAGCCCGGCCTTGTCCAGCGCCAGTTGTTCGGTAACCGGCTGGCGGCCGACGGCCGCCAACAGGAGTTCCGCTTCGATCCCCTCACCGGCCACCTGGCCCTTGACGCCCTGTGCTCCGGCCTTGATTTGTTCCAAGGGCTTACCTGTAAGGATCCGGATTTTTAATTGGTTTTCCATGTAACGACGCGCCTCCGTGCGCAAGTCGGCATCCAGCATGACCAGAATGTCATCGAGAATTTCGACGATGGTTACCTGGGCGCCGAGCTGGGCGGCCATGCAGGCCAACTCACAGCCAATCACGCCGCCGCCAAGCACGATCAACCGCGCAGGCAGGCGGGGTAAGTCCAGGAATGCGCGGCTTTCCACCACGCTTGCGGCTTTCGGCAAAAAAGCCGGGAGCACAGCGCTGGATCCTGCGGCGATAATGATGCGCGCGGCCTCCAGAGCCACGGATTCCTTCCCGTTGCGCTGGATGGTCAGGCGATTACGGGTCATGAATGCGGCCATACCCTCGAATACCGTGACGCCATTGGCCTTAAGCAGTTGCGCAATGCCGCCGCGCAGTTTTGCCACCACCTGGTTCTTGTGCTGGATCATGGCGGCATAATCGAACAAAACCTTTTCAACACTGACCCCCAAGGCCTGGGCATGCCGCATGTGCCAGTAGAGCACGGCGGACGCGATCAAAGTCTTGGTCGGGATACATCCCCAGTTGAGACAGGTTCCGCCCAGCGCTTCCTTTTCCACGATGGCCACGGAAGCGCCCAGCTGGGCCGCGCGGATCGCGGCCGGGTAGCCGCCCGGGCCGGCGCCAATAACGATCAGATCATACTTTTCCATAATTCCAGATCCTCAAGCATGCTTTTGATACGGTTGACAAAGCGCGCGGCACAAGCGCCATCCACCAGGCGATGGTCGGACGCGAGCGTAATTTTCATTATCGCGCGAATTTCGATCTTGCCGTCCCTGACCACAGGCGTCGGGCGGGTGCTGGCCACCGCCAGGATAGCGCTTTCACCGGGATTGATGATGGCCGTAAAGTTGTCCACATCGAGCATACCCATGTTCGATACCGTGAACGTACTGCCGGTCATTTCATCCGGGGTCAGTTTGCCGTCGCGCGCCTTGAGGGCCAGGCCCGCGGCAAGTTCATGGAGTTCGGCAATCGAAAGCTCGTGGGCATTACGAATTACCGGAACCACCAAGCCCTCGGCAATTGACACCGCCATCCCCAGGTGCACACGGCTGTGCCAGCGGGTGGCACGGCCGTCGGTCGAACTATTGAGCGCCGGAAATTCCACAAGCGCCAGGGCAACGGCCTTGAGAATAAAATCGGTAACCGTAAACGGCTTGTTTTCATTTTTAAGAATTTTGCGCCATTCCAACAGGTCGGTCATATCCACCGCAACGGTCACATAGAAATGCGGGGTGGTCGTGAAACTCGCGGTCAACCGCTGGGCGATGACCTGCCGCATCTTGCTCATCGTCACGGGCTTTTCGGCAATCGCCTGTTGAATCGTCGCCACCGTGATGCGTGCCTGGCTTGCAACCCGCGGCACGGCCAGGATATCAATGCCATTTGCGCGCGCCAGGTTTTTGGCCGCCGGCGTTATTTTAAGTTCGGCATAGTTTTTCGCTTCCAGGTAAGCCTGGACATCTTTTTCCACCACGCGCCCTCCGGGACCAGTGCCGGGAATTGGATCGGCGCTGATGACGCATTCGCGGATCAGCCGCCGGGCGCGCGGGGAGATGGCCTTACGGACAGGAGGCGGAGGAGAGACGACGGCCTGCCCACCGAAGCCCGAAGGGCGAAGGTGGGACGACGGACCCTCCTTCGCCAAAGCGCTACGGAGGGCAGGCGCCGGAGGGACAGCGACATGTGCGGGCGTTGTATCCGCAGCAGGCGCCACGCGCTTCACCGGCTTCACTTCCGGAATTTTGTCGCCCGGTTGGCCGATAAAGGCCACGGGCACCGAGACCGGCACGGTCTGGCCTTCGGCCACGACAATTTTCAGGAGCGTGCCTTCAAAAAAACTTTCGATTTCAAGAACGGCCTTGTCCGTTTCGATTTCAAATAGAATTTCGCCCTTTTTTACAGGCTCGCCTTCGCGTTTATGCCACTTTAGAATTGTGGATTCCTCCACGGTCTGTCCCAGTTTCGGCATGATGACCGTTTGAACCATGATAATTGCTTCCTGCGTCAATATAATCGCAACCAATCAATTGCCGGCACAGATCTACGCAGTTTGCCCTGGATGTGGGCGCACCGGGCGAAGCGCCATACTTGTGTATGCGCGAGCACGGCAAGCCCGCAGACGGGGCGAAATGGCTCGCCCTTTTCGAACGAAATGCGTTACGCTCTCGCGGACAAAGCGTCAACTCTTTTGCACTATAACCAACTTAAAAATTCCCGTGCATCACTTACAAAATCGTTTTCGCCGCCGCAACGATGTCCTGGGCATTGGGCAGGAAGGCCGCTTCCAGGATATGCGATTGCGGCGCGATACCGTCCCGGGCGCCGACCCGCAGGACCGGCGCATCCAGGTCATCAAACGCCTGCGCCATGATGGCGGACGCAATTTCACCGGTAAAACTGCCAATGCTCACCGCCTGACTGGCGACCACGCACCGCCCGGTCTTGCGGACCGACTGGAGCACGGTCTGCATGTCGAGCGGAACCAGACTGCGCAGATCGATGACTTCGGCTGAGACTTTTTGTTCATCAAAGAGAATCTTGGCCGCCTTGAGGGCGTCATGCACGGCCGGGCCCCAGGCTACCAGGGTGATGTCCGATCCCTCGCGCTTGATGTCGGCCACACCCAACGGTACGAGATATTCGGTTTCCGGCACCGGCCCCTTCAGGCCGTAGAGCAATTGGGATTCAATAAACATGATCGGATTGTTATCGCGGATGGCCGTTTTCAGCATGCCTTTGGCGTCGAACGGTGTGGCCGGATAGACGACGTACAGGCCCGGAATATGGGCGAACACGGACTCCAGCGTCTGCGAGTGCTGGCCGCCGTAGCCCTTGCCGCCGCCGACCGAGGCGCGAAT
>VSJD01000015.1 GCA_008636095.1 Kiritimatiellota bacterium
GACCAGCGCGATTTCCACGTTGGCCCCGGACATGTAATGCCACTTGGCGGCCTGGTTGCTGATCTGGTCAGAGGCCATCAGGGCAAAGTCCATGTACATAAGCTCCACGACCGGCCGCAGGCCCACCATGGAAGCACCCACCGCCGTACCGCAAATGGCGGCTTCCGAGATCGGTGTGTTAAATATGCGCTCACGGCCGAACGCCTCCAGCAGGCCCTTGGTCACCTTGAAGGCGCCGCCGTAGTCAGCCACATCTTCCCCATAATGGATGACGCGATTATCGCGAAGCATCTCCTCAATCAGCGCCTCCTTGATGGCATCCTTGTAGGTAAGCTCACCGTTGACCCGCTTGATGACCGGCAATTCCTTGATAATCTTCGTCTGGCGGGCCGACGCCGGCACAACCTCGCAGGTGGTATCCGTGTACATGTATTTAATCACATCCTCCGGCGAGGGATCGGGCGAGGCCGCCGAGCGCTGGGCGGCGCGCGCATTGCGGTCGCGCACTTTTTGCTCCAGGGCGGCTAACGTGTCCTTGTTCAGGACTCCGGCTTCCACCAGTTGACGCGAGAAGACGGCAATGGGATCCAGCGCCTTCCAGGCCATTTCCTCATCCTTGGTGCGGTATTCCGTGCGCGGGTCGGTCAGCGAATGGCCATAATAGCGGTAGGTATTAAGTTCGACAAGATATGGGCCCTGGCCTTGCCGACAGCCCGCGGCGGCGCGCAGAATGGCATCGCGCACGGCCAGCACATCCATGCCGTTGACGACCTCCGCGTGCATGTTGTTGTCGGCAAAGCCCGCGGCGCGGCGCGCCAGCGTGGCAACACCAGTGACTTCCTTGAGCGCGCGGCCCGTCATTCCGTAGTGGTTGTTCTGGATAACGAAAATGATCGGCAGGCCAAAGGAGTACTTGGTTATGTCGTTAGTATACTGGCCCATGGCCGCCCAGTTCAGGGATTCCAGCACGACGCCGTTGGCGTAGGCGCCGTCCCCCGCGAAACAGCAGACCACGCGTTTGTTCTGCAGGTAACGGCAGGCCATGGCCGCGCCGGTGGCAATAGGCACACCGCCGCCCACGATGGCGTTGGCGCCCAGATGATTCAGAGTGAAGTCGGCAATGTGCATACCACCGCCGCGTCCTTTACAGTAGCCGCTTTCCTTGCCAAAGAGCTCGGCAATGGTCCGGAAAATATGGTCCTCAATGACCGCATCCAGGAGATCATCGCGCTTGGCGGCGGCACAGTCCGGCAGTCGCCGGTGAAGCGCGGCATCGTCCATGGCACGCAGGGCCACACAGCCCTTGGCAATGCTGTCGCCGTGGCCGCGGTGCGTACTGGTGATATAATCCACGCCTTGCAGACCAGCGCACGCTCCGGTGGAAGCAGCTTCCTGGCCGATGGAAAGATGGGTCGGTCCGCGGTAGTTGAAATTCGGCAGGGGCTCGTACGCACCGGAGCGAAGCTTGACGATCATTTCCTCGAACTCGCGGATCGTCAGCATGTCCTCCAAGAGCTGGAGGGCCTGAGTGCGATCCAAGTGCCCGACAGCCAACTCCGCGGACAGGGCGCCCTTGAACTGATAACACGCAATGGCGCCGCATTGAACCAACGAGGGGGTAAAGTCCGGTTTGATATTGCTTAAATAATTCGGCATAAAAGATAATCCTATCCTACAAATGTTCAGAATCTTCGTGTTTCGCGAAGATTTGTTTGGTAGGGCGCGTTCCCTTCCGACTCTCCAACTTGTCGACCGAATTCGAGAGGTCGGGACACCACGGACGATCTCGCGAACCTGACTTATTTATGAAAACTTCGTTTTCATTCATAGTCACTTGCAAATCATGTAATTATGCCAATTGCATAATTTGCGAGTTTCGACGCGCCCTTCGACTCTACTCAGGGCTTGCTCAAGGTTAGCCCTGAGCGAAGGCCTGTCTTCAGGCCGCAGTCGAAGCCCGAAGGGTGAATGATTCATGATCGTTCATGAATCATTCAGGCGAAGCGGGATAAACTCAAACCTTGGGCAAGTTCTTGGCCTGCGAAAAATCAATTTCGGCCACAAGCTTCCCGTCAGCTATTTCTCTCAGTACGATGTCTTCTATATCCTCATCGGGATGGAGCGGCTTGACCAGGGGACGATCCCCGAAAATCAGCTGTTTTACTCGCTTGGACACCATGTTAATCAGCACCGACGCATTGGGGACTCGCCGCTTAGCCGCATTCAAAGATTCCAGATTCATGCCATATCCTCCAAAAAAACGCAGGTAGTATAGGAGACGTTCCCCCGGTAAGCAAGCGTTTTGTCAAATAAAAAAGTTCGGCGGCCCAGCACGGGGATAGCCCCGCACCGACCGCCGAACCAACGATTCAATCTGGAAGTGTGACCGGTCTTCGCCTTATGGCTACGCCTTGGCAAGTCGGGAAACGCGCGCCAGCTATGCGCCGACACGGCCCGTACCAGTTCACACCGCCAAATGATTAATACATGCCATCCATACCACCCATGCCACCACCCATGCCACCGCCCATACCGCCGCCGCCACCTGCCGGCATCGGTTTTTCCTTTTCCGGAATCTCGGTCACCATGCACTCGGTGGTCAGCAGTAACCCGGCGATACTTGCCGCATTCTGGATCGCAAACCGCGTCACCTTGGTCGGATCAATGACGCCGTCCTTGATCAGGTCGGTGTATTCCGCCGTCGCCACGTTGTAACCCAAACTGCCCTTGCTCTTCTTGACCTCGGCCACGACGATCGAGGCATCAATGCCCGCGTTGGCCACGAGCTGACGAATCGGCGCTTCCAGCGCGCGATTGATGATCTGCACGCCGATGGCTTCATCGCCCTTGGCCTCACACTTATCCAGCAAGGACTGACAGCGCAACAGCGCCACGCCACCGCCAGCCACAACGCCTTCTTCTACCGCCGCGCGGGTCGCATGCAGGGCATCCTCAACGCGCGCTTTCTTTTCCTTCATTTCCGTTTCCGTGGCCGCCCCGACGTTGATCACGGCGACACCGCCGGCCAGTTTCGCCAGGCGCTCCTGCAGTTTTTCACGGTCATAGTCCGAGGTGGTTTCCTCGATCTCATTACGAATCTGCGCGACGCGCCCCTGGATGGCCGCGGTCTTGCCGCCGCCTTCGATGATCGTGGTGTTTTCTTTGTCGATCGTCACGCGTTTTGCGCGGCCCAGGTCCTCGATCTTCACGTTTTCGAGCTTGACACCAAGGTCTTCCGTGATGCACTTGCCACCCGTCAGAATGGCGATATCTTCCATCATGGATTTGCGCCGATCGCCGAAGCCGGGCGCTTTCACAGCGCAGGCCTGCAATGTACCGCGCAGGCGGTTGACCACGAGGGTCGCCAGCGCTTCGCCTTCGACTTCTTCTGCAATGATCAGCAACGGCTTGCTGGCCTTGGCCACGTTCTGCAACAACGGCAGGAGATCCTGCAGACTGGAGATCTTCTTTTCATAGATCAGGATGTAGGCATCCTCCAGCAGGACTTCCATGGTCTCCGCGTTGGTGACAAAGTAAGGCGAGAGATAGCCTTTGTCGAACTGCATACCTTCGACGACGTCAAGCGTCGTTTCGATGGTCTTGGCTTCCTCGACCGTCACCGTGCCGTCCTTGCCGACTTTGTCCATGGCATCGGCAATGATTTCGCCGATCTGCTTGTCGCCGTTGGCCGAAATGGTCGCCACCTGGCAGATTTCGGTGTGCTCCTTGACCTTCTTGCTCTGCTTGGCCAGGGCATCGGTAACAGCCTCGACGGCCTTGTCAATACCACGCTTCAAGGCCATGGGATCGGAACCGGCGGTCACGTTTTTCAGACCTTCACGGTAAATGGCTTCGCTTAAGAGCGTCGCCGTGGTCGTGCCGTCGCCCGCCACGTCGCTGGTCTTGCTGGCCACTTCGCGCACCATCTGGGCGCCCATGTTTTCAAACGGATCCGCAAGTTCGATTTCCTTGGCCACCGTGACACCGTCCTTGGTGATGGTGGGAGAGCCGAACTTCTTATCCAGAATGACGTTGCGACCGCAGGGTCCCAATGTGACTTTGACGGCGCGACTGAGCTTTTCCACGCCCCGCAAAATCGCCTGGCGGGCCTCCGCGTCGTATTTCAATTGCTTGCCTCTATCTGCCATAACACCTGTCTCCTTGTATTGTTTGGTTTCCCTAAAAAGGGCGTTTATATTTATACTTACATTACGCTTCGATAATGCCCAGGATATCGTCCTCACGGACAATCTGATATTCCTTGTCATTAATCTTGACTTCGGTGCCGCCGTATTTCGGCAACAACACCAATTCGCCTTTTTTCACGTTCATGGGAATCAGCTTCCCATCGTCATCCCGTTTCCCAGGACCAACGGCAATGATCTTGCCCTGCATGGGCTTTTCCTTGGCGCTATCAGGAATGATAATGCCACCCTTCTTGACTTCCGAATCCTTCTCCGGTTCAATGAGAACCCGATCCCCTAACGGCTGAATTTTCATATATCCACTACCCTCCTTTGTTTGGTTTGTTACCCTGTTCCCCGCAACACGTAGTGCCCGGGATTGCTTTACTTCTTATTCTTATCCTTGTCGTCCACCATCTCGAAATCGGCGTCTATGACGTCATCACCACCCTTGGCTGGACCCGCGCCTGGAGCCGCCTGCTGTTGGGGCTCGCCGGACGGCCCGCCCTCGGGCGGTTTCTGCTGTTGAGCGTCTTCTTTGGCGCGCGCGTACAGGTCGGCGGATACCGCCTGCATTTCGGTGTTGAGCGCTTCCATGGCACTGCGCAGGGCATCGCTCCCGCCATCCTTGATGGCCGCTTTGAGTTTCTCGATCGCCGTTTCCACGCCGGCCTTCTTGGCCGCATCAATCTTGCTTCCCTGCTCCTTAAGCAGTTTCTCGGTTTCATAGACAGTGGCGTCGGCCTTGTTTTTGAGCTCCACGCTTTCGCGGCGCTGTTGGTCATCGCTGGCATGTTGTTCGGCGTCCTTGACCATTTTTTCGATCTCACTCTTGTCGAGACCGCTCGTAGCGGTGATCGTGATCTTCTGTTCCTTACCGGTGCCAAGGTCCTTGGCGCCTACGTGCAGAATGCCGTTGGCGTCAATATCGAAAGCAACCTCGATCTGCGGCATGCCCCGGGGCGACGGCGGAATGCCGTCCAAGTGGAAACGGCCGATGGACTTGTTGTCGCCGGCCATCTTGCGTTCGCCCTGGAGCACGTGGATTTCCACCGAGGACTGATTGTCCGCGGCAGTACTGAAGATTTCGCTCTTGCGGGTGGGAATGGTCGTATTGCGCTCAATCAGCATGGTGAAGACACCGCCCAGCGTTTCAATGCCCAAACTCAAGGGGGTCACATCCAACAGCAGGACATCATGCACCTCGCCCTTCAGAACGCCGGCCTGGATAGCCGCGCCGACGGCAACCACCTCGTCTGGGTTGACACCCTTGTGCGGATCCTTGCCAAAAAATTCCTTGACTTGATCCTGGACCTTGGGCATGCGGGTCATGCCGCCGACGAGTACCACTTCGTCAATTTTCGAAGTTTCAATGCCGGAATCTTTAAGGCAGGCGCGTACCGGGCCACCCGTGCGCTCGATGAACGCATCCACGAGTTGTTCCAACTTGGCACGCGTCAGGGTGACATTAAGATGCTTGGGACCGGTGGCATCGGCCGTGATGAAAGGCAAATTGATATCCGTCTGCTGGGCAGTGGAAAGCTCACACTTGGCTTTCTCGGCGGATTCCTTCAGGCGCTGGAGGGCCATGGCATCTTTCGAGAGGTCAACGCCATTGTCCTTTTTGAATTCGGCAACCAGCCAAGTGATGATAGCCTGGTCAAAATCGTCGCCACCCAAATGGGTGTCACCGTTGGTGGCCTTGACCTCGAACACGCCGTCGCCTATTTCCAAGACGGAAACATCAAAGGTACCGCCACCAAAGTCATAAACCGCGATTTTTTCGTCCTTTTTCTTGTCCAGTCCGTAGGCCAGCGAAGCCGCCGTCGGTTCGTTGATGATGCGCAACACATCGAGCCCGGCGATCTTGCCGGCGTCCTTGGTGGCTTGGCGCTGGCTGTCATTGAAATAGGCCGGCGTGGTAATGACCGCCTGGGTAATCTTCTCGCCCAAATAAGCTTCGGCATCGGCTTTCATCTTCTGCAGGATCATGGACGAGATTTCCGGCGGCGAATAGACTTTATCGCCGATCTTGACATTGGCATCGCCGTTCTTGGCGCGGACCACCTCGTAGGGCACCAATGTAATCTCGCGGGCCACTTCCTCGAATTTTCGGCCCATAAAACGCTTGATGGAATAGACGGTATTCTTTGGGTTCGTAACCGACTGGCGCTTGGCCGCCTGGCCGACCAGCCGCTCGCCGCTCTTGGTAAAGGCCACCACGGAGGGCGTTGTGCGCATCCCATCCGCATTGGGAATAACCACCGGCTGGCCACCTTCCATAACAGCCATGCATGAGTTGGTCGTACCTAAATCAATACCTAATACTTTTGACATTGGCAATTCTCCTGAAAGCAATCAGTTTTTTATCATTAATATATAAATTTACGATAACATAATTAGCAAGGAATATGCCAAGATACTGCCTATTGCCAGCATTATAATGATATCATGTTGAATATAAGCTAAATACAACTAATTAATTTTATTTATCATTTTGTAACTTATCGCTCTATTGCGCCATTATGTCTCTTTATTTTAGAAAAATGCGACATTTTGTGTTATGGCACATATATTGACTGAACCCAAAAAACCGGACTGGAAATCATGGATGGCGAAATCGTGCTTGCATTGTCATCCTCAATTTCATTAAGTCCTCCGCTTACAGACCCAACGGCAGAGTAGATATCACCAGCACGGCCGGCGTCTGACGCCCCACCTTCATCCCGACTCTCAGAGAGAGTCGGAACTACGGCGGGCAAACCAGTGTCAGGGATCGAATATGGATGCCACGCTATTTAATCTTTCACTCGGCCCCTGGTGTCTGGCCATTCTATGCGGCGTACTGGTGGGGTTCAATAAAACCGGTATGCCCGGGGCAGCGATCTTTGCCGTGCCCTTGATGGCCATGATTTTCCCCGCGGGCAAGTCCACCGGTATTTTCCTGCCCATGCTGATCGTGGGTGACGTGTTCACCCTCCTCTACTATCGGCGCCATGCCCAGTGGAACCATGTTCTGCGGGTGTTGTCCTGGGGCGCGACCGGCATCCTCCTGGGCTTCTGGATAATCCGGCACTATCAGATGACCGACCTGCACCTCCAACGGCTGATTGGCATCATTGTCCTCCTAATTCTCGGGATGGGACTCTGGATGAGCCGGCGCCCAAATACGCTGGCCGTGCCGCACACCTGGTGGTTCGCCGCCTGCATGGGCCTGATCGGCGGATTCACCACCATGGCCGCCAACGCCGCCGGTCCAATCTGGATTGTTTACCTCCTGGCCATGAATTTGAATAAGCATGAATTTCTCGGTACCGGCGGCTGGATCTATCTTATCTTGAACCTGTTCAAGGTCCCCTTTAGCTACGCCCTCGGCTTTATGAGTACCGACAGCCTGATCTTCGATTTAAAATTGGTGCCGGCCGTGGCGTTGGGTGCCGGGGCCGGCATCCTTACGCTTAACCGCATTCCCCAAAAAGCCTTCGATATCATCATCCGCATCCTAACCGCCCTGGCCGCACTGAAATTGCTGTTTGGGTAGACCCGATCTCAACAATGATTCCACCGCAAGGGAATGTTAAAGGCAACCTTGACACGGTAAAAAACAGTAGTAACAATACCGCCAATAAACGAACATTTCTCTCTTTGAAAATTTTTGATGGGGAAAGTTCAAATGCACAGGAAACCGGGTCTTACGCGCGGGGAAAGCACAATAGAAAGGAAGACTTTATGGTAAAAAGTAAAGCAACGATGTTGCCGAGTATTGATTTCTGCGGGTTCAAGGTGACGCGGCTCGTTCTTGGCGCCAATCCGTTTGGAGGCTACAGTCATCAAAATGAGAAGCGCGACAACGAGATGCGGACGTACTACACGATCGAGCGCATCAAGGAGACCTGGGCGCGCGCGGAAGCCGCCGGCATCAATACGATGATTACTAACAACGAGACCCCCCATGTCGTTCAGGCCGTACGTGAGTACCTGGGTAATGGAGGCAAGCTCCAGTGGATTGCGCAGATCAATGGACGGGGCAAACCCGAGATGCTCAAAGCCATTGACGAAGCGGCGGACATCGGATGCAAAGCAATTTATTTCCATGGCGCCCAAACAGACGATGTTTACAGCAGGAGAGACGATAAAACATTACGGACATGGTGTGATCATGCTCGGTCGCGTGGTGTGCCCGTGGGGGTGGCCGGCCACGCTCCGGAAGCGCATTTATGGGTGAATAGCTTGGACATTGTCGATTTCCACGTCGTGTGCTTTTTTAACTGCGGCAGCCTGCACGATGGAAAAGGAAATAAATTCAAACTGAAGGACACAGGTCCTGCGGTCGAATGCGTGCGCCGGATCAAGAAGCCATGTATTGGCTACAAGATCATGGCTGCGGGCCGGATCGACCCGCGTATGGCGTTCGAATATGCTTTCGATCAAATCAAGGCTACGGACGTGGTAAATGTCGGCATGTACCGCGGCGATAAAGACGACATGCTAGAAGAAAATGCTGCCATGGTGCGCGAAATTCTTGGCGGCTAAGGCACGACGGCACCCCGGGATGTTCAAACAGTGCAGTAGAAGATTTGCTTCACTGCACCGCCCAGCAGTAGAACCTGCGGTTCACTGCTGGGCTTGCCGCAGGGCAGCACACCTTCTGTTTGCCGTCGATATTGATTTATTGGCAGCCAAGTGCCCGGCATGATTGTCACCCGCCTTTGCCAGCCCTCGGGTTATCGTCTGTTTTTTTCCTTTGAATCCTGCGGCCGGTTTCACTATGCTCCACTTTGGTTCAAGGGGTCAGGAACAGAGGATAGAAACACGATGAGAGCATTATCCGGTATTCAGCCTTCAGGCAAACTGCATGTGGGTAATTATTTCGGCATGATGAAGCCCGCCCTGGAACTCCAGGAAAAGGGCGAGGCCTTTTTGTTTATCGCCAATTATCACGCCCTGACCTCGGTCAATGAAGCCAAAGTTCTGCGCGCAGGCGTGCGCGACGTCGCCCTGGATTTTCTGGCCTGCGGACTCGATCCCGAACGCACGGTGTTTTACCGTCAGAGTGATGTCCCCGAAGTCCATGAACTTGCCTGGTTGCTTTCCATCGTCACGCCCTTGGGGCTTCTGGAGCGCTGTCATTCGTATAAGGACAAGGTGGCCAAGGGTGTCCCGGCCAACCATGGACTTTTCGCCTACCCCGTCCTGATGGCCGCAGACATTCTCGCCGTCCAGGCCGACGTCGTTCCCGTCGGCCAGGATCAGAAACAGCACGTTGAGGTCACGCGCGACATTGCCATCAAGTTCAACCAGAAATTCGGCGAGACGTTCAAGGTCCCGGCGCCGATGATCCTCGCATCCGTGGCCGTGGTGCCCGGCCTGGACGGCCAGAAAATGTCAAAATCCTACAACAACACGATCGAACTGTTCGCATCCCAGGCGGATACGCGCAAGGCTATTATGCGTATCGTGACCGACAGTAAGACCGTCGCGGAACCGAAGGACCCCGCGACCTGCAATGTGTTTGCGCTCTACAAACTGTTCGCGACCGCACAAGAGCGCGAGGCCATGGCCGCGCATTATCGTGTCGGCGGCCTGGGCTATGGGGAAGTCAAGCAAGCGCTGTTCGATAAATTCTGGACCGCGTTTGAGCCATTCCGACGCCGGCGCGAAGAACTGCAGAAAGAACCGGCACGGGTCGAGCAGATTCTCCAGCGCGGCGCAGCGCGGGCCCGGGAAGAACTTTGCAAAACCTTAAAGGCCGCTCGCCAGGCCGTGGGACTGGAATAAATGCAGAATGCAGAATGAAGAATGTAGAATTAAGAATT
>VSJD01000011.1 GCA_008636095.1 Kiritimatiellota bacterium
CAGCATTTAACCTTATCCACCAGAAACCGCTATAAAATACAAAAAAAGAGACCGGAACATTGCCCGCTAAACACGCTAAAGGACGCGAAAAAAGAAAAGATTGTCCTTTTATATTTTGTAGAAGTCTAATTTAGCGTAATTTCGCGTGTTTAGCGGGCAAATTCTTTGGGGTTCGGGCCATGTCCACATTGGGATAAACGCAATATGCCGATTCAGGAAGAATACAAGGTAAAATTGGAGGTGTTTGAGGGTCCGCTGGACCTCCTGCTCTACCTCATCAAAAAGGACGAGGTGGACATCTATGATATTCCCATCGAGTTGATCGCGCGCCAGTATATGGAATACCTCGGCCTGATGCGGATGCTGGATCTCGATATCGCCGGCGAGTTTCTTGTAATGGCGGCCACGCTCATGATGATCAAGAGCCGCATGCTCCTGCCGCCGGAGGAGCGGCCCGAGCTGGAAATCGAGGAGGAGGACCCGCGCTGGGAACTCATCCGCCAGCTGATCGAGTATAAGAAATTCAAGGATGCAGCGGCCAACCTGCAGGAAATGGAATCCCGCACGGGCAACATGTTTCTGCGCAGTGCGGAGGACACGGCGGTTGTGGTGGAACAGCCGGGCGTCGGATTGAAAGACGTCACCATTTTCGACCTGATTGCGTCCTTTAACGAGGCGCTCAAGCGGATTCAGATAAATGAAATCGGCGAAATTATGGCCGAGCGCTTCACGGTGGCAGACGGCATCGAGTCCATCCTGGGACGAATTAAGCGCGAAACACAGGTAGTCTTTGCCACCCTGTTCCGGCCGCTCAGCACGCGTCATGAAATTATTTACACCTTTCTGGCCCTGCTGGAGCTTATCCGCCTGCGCCAGGTGGTGGCCCGGCAGGAGGCGGTGTTTGGGGATATTGTGATCATGCGCACGGAGACGGAACAGATGACGGACGACGGATGACGGAAAACGGACGAAGCAAACAGCGAACATCCAACATCGAACGCCGAACGTCGAATGGAAGAGCAGAACAAGATTCAAGGATTTTTATGACAGAAGAAACCAACCAACCGACTGAAGCGCACGCTCAACCTGAACTCAAACAGATTCTGGGTGCCTTGTTGTTTGCCGCCCGGAAACCGATTGCGGCGGGTGAGTTGCTCGAGATATTGGCGCAGGTGGCCCAAAACGGCGAAGACGCCGCCCATGCGTTCGGCAAAATCAAGGAAAGCGATATTCGGACGGCCCTCGAACAATTGAAGGCCGAGCTTGGCGAACGAAAGCTGGGCCTTATTCTCGTAGAGGTGGCTGGCGGGTTCCGGTTCCAGACGGATCCGGCCGGAGGCCCCTGGGTGCGGCAGTTGTTGAACCTGGACAAACCCGCGCGCCTTTCCAAGCCGGCCTTGGAAACGCTGGCCATTATCGCGTATCGTCAGCCAACTACCCGCGCCGAAATTGAGGCTTTACGCGGCGTCAACGTGGACGCCATGATGCGCCACTTGCTGGAACTGCAGTTGATCCGCATCGTTGGCCGCAGTGACCTGCCGGGAAGACCGCTGATGTACGGAACGACACAATTGTTCCTGGAACATTTTGGCCTAAGCAGTGTCAAGAACCTGCCGGGTGTTGAACAGTTGTCGCGGCGGGATGCGGAACGCGTCAAGAGGGAGTCGGAGGGCGGACGACGGACACCGGACGCCGGCCCGGAAAAGATGGAAGACGGCCTGAAGACGGACGACGGACACCGGACGACTGACACCGGCCCGGAAAAGACGGAAGACGGCCTGAAGACGGACGACGGAGGACGGACGCCAGATGCCAGCCCAGAGATGACTGAAGATAGCATAAAGACGGACGACCCGCAGCGAAAAGCGGAGGGCGTCGAGGAGGAAAAAACAGACGTCGAAGACGAGGATGATGACGAAGATGAGGATGAAGATGAAGACGAGGACTTTGAAGAAAAGGAATGAACCATGCATGTTGCCGAGCTGAGAAAAAAAATCGATGCGCTGGATCGACGTCTGGTCAGCCTGCTGAATGCGCGCGCCCGGGTGGCCGTAAAGATCGGACAACTGAAGCAGGTATCGGCTGTTGACGTGTATGTACCGGCACGCGAAAAAGCCGTACTCGCACACGTCCGACGGGCTAACCACGGGCCATTGGGCAAGGAAGCCATAGACTCAATTTACCGTGAGATCATGTCCTCCTCACGGGCCTTGGAACGGCAGGTTCGCGTGGCCCATTTTGGTCAGGCCACCACGTTCACGCACCAAGCCGCCCGCCTGCGCTTCGGCGCCAGCGTAACTTACATCCCCTGCGAAACCATCGGCGACGTTTTCGAAAACGTCCAAAATAGTCAGGCGGACTACGGCGTCGTCCCGATCGAAAATTCGACCGAGGGCGCGGTGACGTACACCCTGGATGAATTCGTCCAGACGCCGCTGCGGATTTGCGCGGAGATTTACCTGCCGATTTCACACCACCTGATGGCCGCCGGGCCGCGCCGGGGCATCCGGCGGGTGGTTAGCCATCCACAGGTGCTCGCGCAGTGCCGTAACTGGTTGCATGCCGAAATGCCGGGGGTGGAGATCGCGCCGGTGACCAGCACCGCCCATGCGGCGGAGATGGCTGTTCAGGATCGGCACGTAGCGGCCATTGGCAGTATTCTGGCGGCAGAACATTATCATTTGCAGGAGTTGGCGGCGGAGATTCAGGATTTAAGCGGCAATACGACCCGCTTTCTGGTGATTGGCAAATCGTTTGGGTCTCCCACCGGTGACGATAAGACCTCGATTTTCTTCGCTGTAAAGCACAAGGCCGGCGCTCTGCACAGCGCCTTGGGGTCGTTCAAGAAATATCGGCTCAATATGACCAAAATCGAGTCCCGCCCCAACAAATTGAAAGCCTGGGAATACCTTTTCTTTGTGGATATTGAAGGCCATGTCGAGGAACAGCGGGTGCGCAACGCGTTGCGCGATCTGGAACGCCATTGCACGCTGATGACAGTCCTGGGGGCTTATCCCCGGGCGCCGGAGGCCGCAGAAGACTGATGCCGGACAACAGACACCAGACGCCGGCCCGGAGAAGACGGACATCAGGAAGAATATATCGGGCGTAGCGTTGCGCAACTCGCCTCGGCGAAGCGCTCCGGCGGAGCCGGGAGCCCGACTTGTCCACCGTAGCTTCTTAGCGAAGGTGGATGTCACCGTGTGTCGAATTCGGTTTCCCGCTGTCGGTTTCCCGCTTGCGGGATTCGAAAAAGCAAGGCAAGCTTGGGCTGAATGCGGGCGCACCGTGCGCAGCGCTATACTCGTGTATGCGCAAGCGCGGCAAACCCGCAGACGGCCCAAGATCGCCGCCGCCTTTTTCGAACCGAATTCGATCACACACCGGAAATGGATGATAGACACTATGAAACAGATTGCCCATTCGTGGATCCTGGACTTGAAGATGTACGAGCCGGGCAAACCGATCGAGGAAGTGGCGCGGGAGCTCGGATTTGAGTCCGTGGATGACATCATCAAGCTGGCGTCCAACGAAAACGCCCTGGGCCCCTCCCCCCTCGCCTTGCGGGCCATGAAGCACGTGGCCTCCCAGATGCATCGCTATCCCGATAGCAGCGCGCATTTACTGCGGCGCGCCCTGTCAAAGAAACTGGGGGTCAAACCGGATCAGCTCCTGATCGCCAACGGCGGCAACGAGATCATCGAGTTCATTGGCCACGTGTTCCTGGGGCCGGACGTGGATATGGTTATCGCCGACCGCGCGTTCGCCATTTACCGGCTGATCGGCGACATGTTCCGCTCCCGGGTGATAAGCGTGCCCATGCAACATTTTACGCATGACTTGGACGCCATGCTGGCGGCGATTACACCCCGGACGCGGGTAGTTTTTATCGCCAACCCCAATAATCCCACCGGCACCATGGTCAACAACAAGGCGCTGGACTTGTTTCTGCGGCAGGTGCCGGAACACGTTGTCGTGGCCCTGGACGAGGCCTACGTCGAGCTACTTCCCGAGGATCAACAGCCCGACGCGCTGAAGTACGTCCGGGAAGGGCGCAAGATCATCGTCCTGAGAACGTTCTCCAAAACGTACGGATTGGCCGGCCTGCGCATCGCCTATGCCGTGGCGCCGGAAGAGGGCATTCAATTGATGCACCGCGTCCGCCAGGCATTCAATTTCAATTCCATGGCTCTGGCCGCCGCCGAGGCCGCGCTGGCCGACGACGCCTTCGTGCGCAAAACGCGCCACATGATCCAGGCTGGCCAGAAGCTGTTTACGGAATACCTGCCGCGCATGGAGATTGCCTATATACCCTCCGTGACAAATTTCATGCTGGTCGAGGTAGGTCAGGCGCGGGAAAAGTTTCACGCTCTGCAGAAAGAGAAAGTCATTGTGCGGCCCATGGATGGCTACGGACTCCCCGACCATGTGCGCATCACCATCGGAACCCGCGAGGAAAACGAACGCTGCCTCAAAGCCCTCGCCCGCGTGCTGAACAAGCCGGAACCACAGTTTTGAGTGGGAACAGGGGCTATCCTGTTGTGTCTGGCGAGGTATCACCGGTCAGTGGCTTCTCAATGGCTACCGTTTCCAGGGACTCCTCAAGCGGTACACTCTCTGGCTGGATAGCGTCTGCGGCCGGTGCCGCCATTGCGACCGGTGCTTCCGCCGCCGGTTGCGAAGGCACCTCCTCGTGATGATGCTCCTTGAAGCGCATGGACATGATCCGCGACACCTTGTCGGCCTCCATCGTAACCCCGTATAGCGTGCCGGCGGCGCTGATCGTCTGGCGGTTGTGCGTGATGACCAGAAATTGCGACTGGTTCAAAAAGCCCTTCAGCACCTTGACAAACCGGTGGATGTTGGAATCGTCCAGGGCCGCGTCTAATTCATCCAGCAGGCAGAACGGGCTGGGCTTGACCATGTAAATGGAGAACAGTAACGCCACGGCCGTCATCGTACTCTCCCCGCCCGATAGCAGAGAAATGCTCTGGAGTCGTTTTCCCGGCGGACGGGCATACACCTCAATGCCGCATTCCAGGATGTCTTCTTCATCCGTCAGGATCAGCTTGGCAGTGCCGCCGCCGAACAACTGCTGGAACATAGCCTGGAAATTCGCGTTGATCTGGGCAAAGGTTTTCGAGAACATTTCCGTTGTGGTCTGATTTATTTTACGGATAAGATCCATCAACTGCTGTTTGGATTTGACCAGATCATCCTGCTGTTGGGTCAGGAAATCAAACCGCTCCTGGAGCTGCTTGTATTCGTCAATGGCCCCGGTATTGACCGGCCCCATGGATTCAATCTTCGCGCGCAGTTCCGCGACCTGGCTTTCCATGGCTTCCGCGGCGGGGCGGACGCCTTCGCTCCACTCCGGTTCAGGCTCCGCCCGGATGGCCTCAGCCGTCAGGCGATAGTCGCCCGTCACGCGCTCCAGGATATGCTCGTGCTTCATCCGGGCTTCGGCGCATTTCACGGTCAGTTCGTTCTTGCGGGCGCGTTGCGCCTCGATATCCACGCGCCGTTTCTTGACCTGTTCATCCAGGATCTTGAACTCGGCCTGTTGCCGTTCACGCTTTTCCTGGAAGGCCTGCAGGCGCTCAGCCTGGATCTTAAGAGTGGCCTCAAGGTCGGGAATCTTCTGCTGGGCTTCCGTCACCGACTGCTTAAGGGCCTCGATGGCGGTCCGGTATTCCTCCACCCGCGCCGTGCGTTCCCGGATCGTTGCTTCGGCCTGCGCGATGCGGTCGCTGAGCGGTTGATGCTGGGACACCAGGTGCTCGACAGCTTGGCGGTGCTGGGCGGCGCGCACGTTGGCGGCCAGAAGCAAGTTCAGCATCTGCTTGTGATCATGTTCTAACGCCGTCAGGTCGCGGTTCCGGGTTTCCACCATGAGCTTGATTTCACCACGGCGGGCGCGGGCCTGATCCATTTCCACAATCATCGCGCTCTTGCGCTCGGGTGAACTGCCCTGTTTTTCCAGTTCGTGCAATTCGTAGGTCACCGTTTCCAAGTTGTCCCGTACCTGGTTGGTCTGACGAACCACCATCTCCTGTTCGCCTTCGCGCCGGGCCAAAGCCTGACGTTTTTCTTCCAAAGCCACGCGGGAGAGTTGAATCGCCTCGTCCTGCGCCGTCTGCCGGAGCGCAATTGCTTCGAGCTCGCCAGTCAAAATGTCGGCGGCCGCGTGCAGGCCGGATAGCGTTTCCTGGAACGCGGCAACCTGGTGCCGCTGAGCCAGCGGATTCCGGATGCGCGCGTCACCGTGATACAGCTCACACGCGCCATTGCCCCGCACCAGCGCGCCTTGCCGCGTCACATACACGGCATTGGGCGGAATAACCGGCGGCAATGCCTCGAGTGAATCTATGACCCAGACTTGGCTAAGTAGTCGCCGCAACAGGGGACGCACGGCCTCCGCCGCGGTCACATGCTCAACCAGCGCCACGGCCCCGACGCTCTGAGAGGTCGGAGCCACCTCGGGCACACTGGCAGCCAGCAGACAAATCGAACCTTGCGCTTCGGCGGCCAAGCGCTGGATCAGGTCGCGCGCACAGGCAACGTCAGTCACGACAACGGCATCCAGCCACATCCGCAGAACGGCTTCCAAAGCTTGGGCATAGTCGGGTTCGGCAGTAATCTGGTCCGCCAGGGCGCCAAGTACGCACGCTCTGTCCACGCCCAGCGCAGCCGGGTCGTTCAGTACCTGCTTGACGCTCTCGGAAAATTCGTCCTTCTCCGCCAGGCTCTTTGTAAGAAGCGCGATCTGGGCGGTCAGTGCGGCGGCCTGGGACTGGTTTTCGCTCCGCCGGTTTTCCCGGTCCTTGCTGTCCGCTGCCAGGTGTTCGCGGTCGGCCAGGAGCGTTTGCAAATCCTGGTCAGCATGGGTAACGGCGTCCGTCAACGCCTTCAGGGTTTGGACGGATTCCCCCATACGCTTGTCGTGGTTCTTCAGGACGAGTTTCAGATTGGCCTGCTCGGCGGCACACCGTTCCCGGCGGCTGACAATATGGCGATCCTCGTTTTCCATCTGGTGGAGCTCGTTCTGGAGCTTGGCATGCCGATCATCGAGTTCCAGCCTTTCGTCCAGCATTTTCTGGATGTCCTGCTTGGTCTGGTCCATGGCCTGTTCGTGCTGGGCATTCTTCTGGGACTTGGTCAACAGATCGGCCTCGGCCGTCTTTAATTGAGTACCAACCTCTTTCAGACGGACTTGACTCTGCGCCAGGGCGCGGCGGTCATTATCCAATTCATGGGTGACGCCGGCGATGTCGCGGGTGTCGCGCTGGATCAGGTCCTCAAGCTCGCGTATGCGACGCCGGTTGTTTTCCACCTCTTGGCGCGTGCGTTCCAACAACGCTTGCATCTCCATATCGGCCTGGCGTTGCCCGGCAATCTCGCGTTCGATGTCGCTCAAACCGTCGCGGAGTGTTTCACCCTGCTGTTCGTGGCGCTGGATATCCTGCTGGAGTGTCTCGATGGTTACATTCAGGGTTGCCAGGGTGGTGTCCATGGCCTGGAGTTCACCGGCTATGCATTGAAGTTTTTCACGGGACAAAAAGATGTCCAGCCGGCGCAGTTCATCAAACATCGTCCGGTAGCGGGCGGCCTTGCCGGCCTGGCGCTGGAGCGAGATGATCTGGCGCTTGACTTCCTTGATAATGTCGGCCAGGCGCAACAGGTTGTTTTCGGTTTGCTCCAGCTTGCGCAGGGCCTCGCGCTTGTCGGTCTTGAACTTGGTAATGCCGCTGGCTTCCTCGAATACTTCACGCCGGTCATCCGGGCGCGCGCGCAGGATCAGGTCAATGCGGCCCTGCTCCATGAGCGAATAGGAGTTTGTGCCAATGCCCGTATCCATGAATAGACGCTGGATATCCTTGAGACGGCAGGGTGTTTTATTGATGAAGTACTGGCCCTCGCCGGTATGGAACACGCGGCGGGTGACGGTGATTTCGTGGTATTCCGTGCCCAGTGTTTTTTCACAGTCGGTGAAGGTCAGGCTCACTTCCGCCAGGTTCAACGGTTTGCGGGCGTCCGTACCGCTGAAGATGCAGTCTTCCATTTTGGAGCCGCGCAGGAGCCGTGCGCTCTGCTCACCCAGGACCCAGCGGATGGCATCCGATATGTTGCTCTTACCACAGCCATTTGGCCCGACAATGGCGGTAATCCCTTCGCCAAATTCGAGCACCGTACGGTCCGCAAAACTCTTAAATCCAATCAGTTCAAGATTTTTTAAATGCACAAACCCCTCACCTAAATCAGCGGTTTCACACTAACTGCCAAAATTTCTTATACCATACCAAGGGTAACAAAATAATGCAACCACAATCTGTAGTGATTTTACGCTCCCGAAGTCTCGCCTTGTTTATTGATGGCCAGGCCGGAAAACGGATTACCCAGGGGTGTGGCCGGATGCTGGGCGGCGCCCCGCGAGCGCAACTCCTGCTCGATTCTGACAAGGGTCTCGTTTAATTGATCGAGGAATACGGAACAGGCCATGGTTTCGGCGCCGGCCCCTTCCGTGGTTTCGCGCTCGAGCCGGTCGGAGGTGACCACCACGACCCTACCCGCGGTGGCGGGCCTGCCCGCCAGCCCAGCCTGAAACACCAGCTGTTCAATAACCGTATCGGCTGTTTTATCCCTGGGGGAAAACAGCACTTCCACGATCGAACTTTCTTGTTCATCAGGCCCATCGCCGGAGTGGCCATCGCCACTGGAGTGGCCATCGCCACCGGAGTGGCCATCGCCACCGGAGCGACCGTCAAAAACCACCGTAATGCGCTCGGCCAAGATGCCAACCGTTTTTTCCAACAATTGAATGAGACGCCGACGCTTGCCGGCCAGGTCGCGTGGCATCCCGACCTCTCGGAGAATCGGGGCACCGGACCGGCAATTGCCGGACCGGTAATCACCAGCTCGGTGGATCAGGTTATAACCGTCAATGATCAGCCACTTGGTCATGGCACTATTTGAAAAACTGCGGCAGATATTTGCGGTTGGCACGCAGGAGCTCCAGTCCCATTTTACGGATGTCGCTGGGCGGCAGGTGTGCGCAGACCGGATCGTTGATCAGGGCCAGCAACGCCGCTTCCATGTTGCCGGCCAATCCCGCCTGCACGGTCCGCATCTGGACCTCGGCATGGGGCGCCACCAAGGCCTTGATCGGCTCCGGCAATGGTCCCACCGTGAACGGCGTAAAGCCCATCGCATTCACCCGCCCCAGAGTTTCCACGACCGCACCCCGCGGGAGGTTGTCAATCTGGCCGACGTTGACGCTGTTGATGACGTCGGTAAAATCCGAGCCGAAGGCAATGGCATGGATGATATCGGCGGCCGTCTCACGGGACGGTGTGGCCGGCAGTGATTTTTTAGCCGTCCAGGTTTTAATCTGCGCAGCAGCCTTCCGGTAACCGGCGGAGCGTTCGCTAATCGGCGTGCGTACGAGCTTGAAGCGCTTCATGATCGCCTTGTCCGTCATCGTATCGCAAAAAAACTCACTGGTGTGCCGGTCGCCAAAATACGTCAGATACCCGAACTGCTCGAAAAGCTCGCCGGCCAGCCGTTGATTGGATCCAAAGCCCATGGTGTCCCGAAACGTCCGGTTGACGAGCGTCGCCAGATTGCGACCGCGGAGTTTTTTGCGCAGGAGGGCATACCCGTCCCGACCTTTGATCTTAAAATCAAGGATCCAGAAGAAGTGGTTCAGGCCGCCAAACCGCACCTGGATATCCTGTTCGCTTTTCAACCCGAAGATCAATTGCAGGATGTGGTAACTTTCAAACAGGCCGTGGCATAACCCCACAACCCGCTCCCGCCCGAGTTCGTCGGAAAGCACCTTGGTCAGGGCACCCATGGGATTGGTATAGTTGAGGATGTAGGCTTGCGGAGCCAGATTTTTTATCTGCTTGGCATAATCGTGGAAAACGGGAATGTTTCTTAACGCGCGCGACCATCCGCCGGGTCCCGAAGTATCGCCGACCGTATGATAAATCCCGTATTTCTCCGGAATGGCTATATCATGCCGCATCGTCTCCAGGCGGCCAGTGGAAATGGCGATGATCACAAAATCGGCGCCGGTCAGGGCGGCCTCCGGATCGCGCGTGGCCTGGATCGAGACCCGGTCAATCTTCCACGCTTTCAAATTCGCGCGAAACATTGCTTCGATAGCGCGCGCGCGTTCCATACTCAGGTCCAGCAGGCAAAACTCCAACTCGGCGCGTTCCATGCCCGGCTTAAAGATGATGTCCCGAATGATCGTCGGGCTCCAATTCTGACTGCCGCCGCCGACAAACGTTACCTTTATGCTTTTCTTGTAGTTGATCATGATGCCCAATGCCTTGTTTTTTTGAATCTGTGATGGGATGTTCCGTCACGGATTCAGAACGAACATTTGCCATCACCCGCGCTGACGTTATTCGGTTCGGCTGGTGATTTCAATCAGGTGGAACCCGAACTGGGTCTGCACCGGACCGTGAACCTTGCCGAGCACCTCGCTGAACACAATCTGGTCAAATTCCTTGACCATCTGGCCCTTGGAAAATGTGCCCAAATCACCCCCCTGCTTTCCGGAAGGACATTGCGAATGCTTTTGGGCCAGGGCGGCAAAATCCGCTCCGGCTTCAATTTGTTGTTTAAGGGCTTCACATTCATGTTGCGTGCGAACCAGGATATGACGCGCGGCGGCTTTAGCCATGGGAGTCTCCTTTTCTGATATTGCTCTTGTTGCTCTACTATCACCCATTATCCATTGACCATTATCCATTAATTTCGAAATGCAATTGACCAGTACTATATACCACCCGCCGGCTGGGGAAAAGAGCTGATATTTTTCACGGATTCGTTCGCACCTCGAATGACGGGCGTTATTGTCGGTAATTGGCTCTCAGGGAAGCAGGGTAGCCTTAATTTTGACAACAATTTTTTTAACATTTTCAGCTGAGGTCCCATAGTTCAGCGATGGCCTGTGCGCATCATTTGGAAAGAACACCGCAAAAAATCCCTCCGTAAGCGGTGCTGCACCCGGCAGTCTTTCCGGATCATCGAATAAAACACAATCTTTTGCTTCGTTATATTCGGTTTTAACGGCTAAGCCATCAATAGCGGTGACATCCACCCGTTCCCGGCCTTTGAGCAGCATCTGAACATCTATCTGCTTACGGTGCGCCTCGTAAATCCCCTCCTTTGGCGGCTTGGTATCACAAGAAAATACGGAGGCATAAGCATCTTCACCTGCGATTGCATACCGGCCAGGCTCAATATCAACCGAACATTTTTTTACAAAGGCAAACACTTTCTGCCAGATTTTATTTTTCGGGAAATAGTTTTTCCAATTGGATGTTTTATCATAAATCATTTTGCATTCCTCTTATCATTATTAGGTCTTAACCATCACGAACTGCTGCGAAAAATAATTTCACCACGAATGGCACGGATATGAAACGAGCTAATCCTTGTCGCATCTGCCTTTCCATCCGTGTTATCAGTGT
>VSJD01000086.1 GCA_008636095.1 Kiritimatiellota bacterium
TCTTGATCTTCGTGGCACACATTTGGTTCGAAAAAGCGGCGGCGATCTTGAACCGTCTGCGGGTTTCCGCCACTCGCATGGACACGAGTCCAATGCTTCGCGTCGCGCACCCGCATCCAGTCCAAGCTGGCCTTGTTTTTTCGAATCCCTCGACAAGCTCGGGGACCCAAATTCGCCACACGGTTGCATGTCACCCAATTGCCTTCGTTAGAAGGGGGAGATCAAGGCAACGTTTAATTTTCTCACGTTCTTTTCAAAAAGCATACATGTTACGGATGTAGACACTAATGTCTGAGGCACTATATTAACGAGGAACCAGGCACGCAGAACATTCTTGAACTTAGTTACATGGCTATCCACCCATTCGTTTCCATGCTACACTACCAAACATATGACGCCAATGTGGAAATGGATGCTGGCGGTGGGGGCGGATGAAGTCGCCGCCGTGATCCAGGCCTTGCCGCAGGACGTGAAGTGCCGGGCGGAAGCTGTGCCGATTGTGTTCGAAAAGCGGCCGAGCCGGGCGTTCATCGCGGACGGCATAGAAGAAGATACCCTGGGTCTCTTCCTGGGGCCGTCATCGCTGGATGACCCGGGCGCAAGCCCCTTGCCGGCGCAAATCATTTTATTTCTCGAAAATATCTGGGATGCGGCCGGTGGTGAAGAGCGTCCGTACCGGAAGGAAATCCGTAAGACTCTTCTGCACGAGCTGGGTCATTCCCTTGGGTGGGAAGAATCGGAACTCGAAGCCCGACATCTGGATTGACCCGATCCGCGTGTAAGTGCGCAGATCGGGAATGGTCAATGGGAAATGGTTAATGGTTAATGGGAAATGGAACCAGTTGATCTGGGTTGGATGTACAGCAAACGTACAATTTGCCGCTACAAATTGAAACCTTTTACCATAACGAACGTATCGCAAGCGTTCTTCATCAATCATTAACCATCATCCATTAGCCGCGCGTTATTACGCGCGAATTTAGGGAGGGATTCACCATGCAAGTCGCCGAAGGAAAAATTAACCGCGTTTTTACAGTCCGCCTGGAAGAGGGCGAACGTCTGCCGGATTGCATTGAGACCCTGGCCCGTCGGCGCCGGATTAAAGCTGCCCTGGTACTACTGGTCGGTGGCGCCCGTGACGGGCGGCTGGTGGTCGGCCCGAAAAAGACGACGGCAAATCCCGCTGTCATGGTGCAGGCCTTTACCGCTGGCCATGAAATCCTGGGAGTGGGCACCCTGTTTCCGGGCGAGCAGGGGCCGGAGCTCCATCTGCATGCCGCTATGGGGCGAAAGCAGAAAGCGCTGGTCGGCTGTATTCGCAAGGGGATCCGAACCTACTTGATCGCGGAAATCGTAATCCTGGAATTAACCGGTTTTACAGCCGTACGTGCCCGGCAACCCGTGTCCGGATTCCACCTGCTGGAATTGAATCGGGCGGCCTCCGGCAGAGGATAGTGCTGACAGTGCCTGTTTTCTGCATCAACTATTTATAAGAATGCCTGGGATGGGAGTCGAACCCATACGACCTTGCGGTCAACGGATTTTTCCGCCGGAGGCGGATCCGCCTTTGGCGGAAAGTCCGCAATAAACCGGTCTGCGTATACACTGTTTTAATTGCAGGGATATATGTATATATGCAAACAATCAAGAATGCCTGGGATGGGAGTCGAACCCATACGACCTTGCGGTCAACGGATTTTCCGCCGGAGGCGGATCCGCCTTTGGCGGAAAGTCCGCAATAAACCGGTCTGCGTATACACTGTTTTAATTGCAGGGATATATGTATATATGCAAACAATCAAGAATGCCTGGGATGGGAGTCGAACCCATACGACCTTGCGGTCAACGGATTTTAAGTCCGTTATGTCTGCCATTCCATCACCCAGGCCAAACCGTCATTCATGGTTGCCTGATAGGAATGGAACGTATTATCCGCAGAACCGGGGTGAAGGCAAGCACTTTGCGCGGGTTTCCATAAATTCAACCGTTGCATGCTGACCGCAAATCGGCTGTCGAACTTCGCGCCGGGCTGGAGAGGCGACCCAAATAGTCGACATGGCCCCCGCCGTCATTTCAGCGAATAGGCATTGCCGGAGCCCCATATGGTGAGCGTCCTGCTTTCATTTTTCGGGATGGTGACCTCGACTGTGCCCTGGATCGTGGCCCCCTGCCATTTCACTTGATGGGTCCCGGTATCGGTGAAAATAAACTGGGTTGCATGCGCCGCTACCGTGATTTCCGGCGAACTGGAAGTGTCCATATACATGGCCAGGGGTTCACCAGTCTGATTTACAACCGTTACCGTTGTGAGATCATCGGTTGACCCCATCTCGCACGATGTCAACAAAGCGATTCCAAGGATGCCGAAGATCCCTATGAACCATTTGCAAACCTGGCTGGCGTTCTTCATGGACTATCTTCCTTCGTTATGTTGATCGGACATGACACGATGCTGTTAACGCGGTAATTCGACGGCGATTATTCCATAATCAATCTCCGTCCTACTTTCCTCATCGAACGGCTTACGGCTATGGAGCGAGGCGGAATGGCCGTCAAGTGCAAGGCTTTGTTGGATGCACCTTGCTAGCCGACGATCAGCAGTGCCACGTAGGGAGCGACGTTGAAGACCAGAAAAACGATTTTGAACAACCCGAGGAACGCGTAGATGACTATGTCAAAGGTCTCCCGGGGAATGGGGAACAATTTATGGTGCGTACGGTAAATCAAATCCGGGGCCAATATCAACATGATGGTCCAGAGGACCAACAGGGCTCCGTTCATGATTGTGCACCACATAAAGAATGTTGTTAGGGTCTGAATATCCATGACGTTCCTCCTTTATTTTTCTGCATCCAACGTTTTGCCAGGCTTTAAGGATCCCTGAGCAGCTCTTTGGCAAAGCGGGAAGCCGCTCTCACCTGGGCGTAGCGCTCCGGCGTAGCCCGGATTGCCCGATGCCAATATTAGAATATTCCGCTTTTTAGCATGATATAGCGACTGCGACTGCTCAGTCAAGGACCAAAACCAATTTATCGGGCCCCTCAGTCACGCGGGTAGGTTGTGAACTTCAATGCCGTCATTCCCGCCCCGTGTCAAAGCACGGGGTAAACTCCAGCGGTCCCGATCGCGAAGCGCATCGGGATGGATTCCCGACCCAGGCTCCGCGGCTCGACTGAGCTCGCCGAAGTCCGGAGCGCTTCGCCGAGGCGAGTCAGGTCGGGAATGACAGTCAGCCCTCATAACTGAGGGGTTACAATTTATCCCTAAAATCGGCAATGAGCTGAACTTCAGTCTGTCTTTATCAACCCGCCTAGGTGCGTAAATTTGCGACATAACAAATCGATGATATTATTATATGGGCTTTGCCTGTCGTCTCCTACGCTTTGCCGGACCCCACGTAGCAGTCAACCTAAGCCCGTTAATGGCATACGCCATAAGCTCTTCGGTGCTGAATTGCCCGAAACGCCGATAATGACCTTGTTTCAGGGTGCGGCGCGGAGTATGCTTGTTTCCCAATGAGTGCTTATTATCATAGAATAATCATTAAGCGTTGGCATTGCATCCGGCGCAAATCGGCTATTGAATTTAAGCCTTTAAACACATAACTTACCCCCGTAGCTCAGTAGGATAGAGCATCGGATTTCTAATCCGACGGTCGCAGGTTCAAGTCCTGCCGGGGGTGCCCGTTCGAAGAATTGCGGATTGCGGATTTATGATTACGGATTACGCAGAATGGCAAAAGTCGCTTGATGTTAACGCTTGTAAAATAATAGCGTGGGTTACAAAGGAATGCATATGAAATACGATCTATCGAGCCGAATTACACGAATGTGTGTCAGTAGCCTGGTGTGCCTGATTATCGGCGCACTGGCCGTCGCGGGGAATCAGGCGTTGGCTACGGTGCAGCCCGGTCAGGAAGAAATTATTTCGGTCTTAAATGCCAAAGCCCAGGCCGTGGATGCCGCGCTCAACGACATGCGTGCCAACCTTAAAGTTGCTGCCGACCTGCAGGCGAACCTGGAAAAGGAAACCGGCCGGAAGGGGCAGACCGAAGCCGCCATGAAAGCAAACCAGGCGGCCCGTAAAACGGCCGAGCGGAATCTATCCAACCTGAAATCCCGCCTGGCCGCCGCGGAAAAGGAATTGACCGCGCTCGATAAGCAGAAGAAATCCGTTGCCAAACTTCAGGAAACGCTGACCCAACTCAGCCAGCGGCGCGCTGAGGCCGAGGCCGAGGCCCAACGCGTGCAAGCGGCGCGTGTGGCGGCCGAACAGGCTGTGACAGAATGGAAGGCCAAGGTTGAAGAAGTTATTAAAAAGGCGCAGGCCGCCGGTGAGCCGGGCAAGGCCGTGAGCCAGTTGGAAAACGCGCTGGAACAAGTGCAGGAATTAAGGGAAGCCGCCTTGAAGCGGGCTACCGAAGCGCGGAAAGCCCTTGAAAAGGTCGAAAAATCAAAAGCGGAAATGCAGGCCAAGGTGGTGGCGGTGGAAAAACGCCTTGCCGACGGCGCTAAACAGCAAGAACAGGCCGGCCGGCTCCAGACGGAGTTGACAACCATCCGACAGGCGCGGGCGGAATCACAAGCCCAAGCGGCCGAAATAGAGAAAGCCCGTACCACGGACGAGAAAACTGTTTCCGAGTTAAAGGACAAGCTGGCAATTGCAAATAAAAACGTGGCGGCCCTGGAAAAGGAAGGGAAAATCAGAGCGCAGTTGCAGGAAGAGTTGGTCAAGGCGCGCAAGCTCAGCGCGGAAGCGGAGGCGGGCCTTCAACAGACAGCAGTCGCTAAAACGGCTGCCGAGCAGGACCTGGCGGCGCTCAAGGCCAGGCTGGCAGAGGTATCACAAAAGGCCATAACAGCCCAGGAACAGGTGAAGCAGGTGCAGGCCCTGCAGGATGAAATCGGCAAGGAAAAGCAACGGCGGGAATCCCTACTCCAGGACGCGGCGAAAGCGCGCGCGGTCGTCCAGGCGGCCGAGAAGGAGAGAGGTAAATTGCAGGCGCAAGTGGACGCGCAAGCCAAGCGCGTGGCCGAGGGGCTGAACCAGCAAAAGGCCGCGGGCCAGATTCAGGAAGAGCTGGCCAGGGAGAAACAGGTGTGCGCGGAAAGCGAAGCCAAGATTGCCGAAGCCAACCAGGCACGCGCGGCGGCGGCGCAAGCCATGACCGAGCTGAAACAAAAATTAGTCGAAGGTGAAGAGCAGACCCAGTCCCTGGAAAAGCAGGCGAAGGTCCTGGCCCAGCTCCAGGCGGAATTAGCGGATGTCCGCAAGATGAATGCCGAAATGAATCGTGAAGTTCAGAGCGTCACGGCCTCCCGCGCGGAGATCGAACAGGCCTTGACCGTTTTTAACGCCAGGCTCGCAACCGTGCAGACCAACATCAGCGCCCTGACGGAACAGGCGAAGCAAGTGCAGGCCCTGCGGGATGAAATCGGCAAGGAAAAGCAACGGCAAGAATCCCTGCTCCAGGACGCGACGAAAGCGCGCGCGGCCGTTCAAGCGGCCGAAAAGGAAAGAGGTAAATTGCAGGCGCAAGTGGATGCGCAAGCCAAGCGCGTGGCCGAGGGGCTGAACCAGCAAAAGGCCGCGGGCCAGATTCAGGAAGAGCTGGCCAGGGAGAAACAGGTGTGCGCGGAAAGCGAAGCCAAGATAGCCGAAGCCAACCAGGCACGCGCGGCGGCGGCGCAAGCCATGGCCGAGCTGAAGCAAAAATTAGTCGAAGGTGAAAAGCAAGCGCAGGACTTGGATAAGCAGGGAAAGTTCCTGGCACAACGGCAGGAAGAGTTGGTCAAGGCGCGCAAGCTCAGCGCGGAAGCGGAGGCGGGCCTTCAACAGACAGCAGTCGCTAAAACGGCTACCGAGCAGGACCTGGCGGCGCTCAAGGCCAGGCTGGCAGAGGTATCACAAAAGGCCATAACAGCCCAGGAACAGGCAAAGCAGGTGCAGGCCCTGCAGGATGAAATCGGCAAGGAAAAGCAACGGCAGGAATCCCTGCTCCAGGACGCGGCGAAAGCGCGCGCGGCCGTTCAAACGGCCGAAAAGGAAAGAGGTAAATTGCAGGCGCAAGTGGATGCGCAAGCCAAGCGCGTGGCCGAGGGGCTGAACCAGCAAAAGGCCGCGGGCCAGATTCAGGAAGAGCTGGCCAGGGAGAAACAGGTGTGCGCGGAAAGCGAAGCCAAGATAGCCGAAGCCAACCAGGCACGCGCGGCGGCGGCACAAGCCATGGCCGAGCTGAAGCAAAAATTAGTCGAAGGTGAAGAGCAGACCCAGTCCCTGGAAAAGCAGGCGAAGGTCCTGGCCCAGCTCCAGGCGGAATTAGCGGATGTCCGCAAGATGAATGCCGAAATGAATCGTGAAGTTCAGAGCGTCACGGCCTCCCGCGCGGAGATCGAACAGGCCTTGACCGTTTTTAACGCCAGGCTTGCAACCGTGCAGACCAACATCAGCGCCCTGACGGAACAGGCCGGTGTGATCAAGCAGATGCAGGCTGATGTGGAAAAGGAAAAACAGGCGCGTGTAGCTGCCGTGAAACAGTTGGCAAAAGACAAGACCGCCATAAGCACTGCTGAACAAGATAAAGCGGCACTGCAAGCCCACATCGCAGAACTGGAAACGCAGGCTGTGGAAGGGGCCGTGCAGCAAAAGACCCTGGAACAGTTGCGGGAAAATCTGATGCAAGCAAAACAAGCCCGGACCGAAGCCGAAGCGCAACTGACCGGCATGTCCGAATCGCAGGAAGTGGCCCAAAAGGAAACAGCGGATCTACAGCGTAAGATTAAGGACATGGAAGCCGAGCTGACCAAGCAGGCGGAACAAGCCAAGATTCTGAAAGACCTTCAGGCGGAATTAAGCAAAGAGCAGGCAGCCCGGAAGGAAGCGGAGGCCGGAGCGGATAAGAAAGCCCAAGCCACGGCGGCACATTTGGCCGCGGAACAGGTTTTAGTGGAATTAAAGGCCAAGGTAGCTGAAGCCGAAAAGAAAGGCGCTGGTGCTCAAGCTCGGGCCGACGAAATCAAGCAACTACAGGCGGCGCTCGATCAGGAAAAACAGCTGCGGGAGGCGGCCCTAAAGAGCGTCGAGCAGGCGCACGCGGTTGCTGCTGCGCTGGAAAATGAAAAGATCACTTGGCAAGCGCGGCTGTCCGAGCAGGATAAGCAGCTGGCCGAAGGTGCCAAACAACAGGAACTGGCCCGCCAGCTCCAGACGGAGTTGACAGGCATCCGGCAGGCGCGATTGGAAGCGCAAGCCCAAGCGGCCGAAATAGAGAAAGCCCGTACCACGGACGAGAAAACTATTTCCGAGTTAAAGGACAAGCTGGCAATTGCAAATAAAAACGTGGCGGCCCTGGAAAAGGAAGGGAAAATCAGCGCGCAGTTGCAGGAAGAGTTGGGCAAGGCGCGCAAGCTCAGCGCGGAAGCGGAGGCGGGCCTTCAACAGACAGCAGTCGCCAAAACGGCTACCGAGCAGGACCTGGCGGCGCTCAAGGCCAGGCTGGCAGAGGTATCACAAAAGGCCATAACAGCCCAGGAACAGATGAAGCAAGTGCAGGTCCTGCAGGATGAAATCGGCAAGGAAAAGCAACGGCGGGAATCCCTGCTCCAGGACGCGGCGAAAGCGCGCGCGGCCGTTCAAGCGGCCGAAAAGGAAAAAGCCGGTCAGCAGGCGATCATTAAGATTCAGGAAGAGCTGGCCAGGGAAAAACAGGCGCGTGCGGAAAGTGAAGCCAAGATTGCCGAAGCCAACCAGGCGCGCGCGGCGGCGGCGCAAGCCATAGCCGAGCATAAACAAAAATTAGTCGAAGGTGAAAAGCAGGTCCAAGTCCAGGAAAAGCAGGCGAAGGTTTTGACCCAGCTCCAGGCGGAATTAACTGATGTCCGCAAGATGAACGCCGAATGGGAGCGAGAAGTTCGGCGCGTCACGGCCTCCCGCGTTGAGGCCGAGCAGGCCGTGACTGAATTCACTGCCCAGCTTGCAACCGTGCAGACAAACATCAACGCCCTGACGGAACAGGCCGGTGTGATCAAGCAAGTGCAAGCCGATCTTGAAAATGGAAAACAGGCAAGCGCGGTCGCCGTGGAACAGTTGGGAAAAGAAAAGGCCATCGTAGACGCTGCTGAGAAAGAGAAGGCGATATTGCAGACACGCATCGCGGAACTGGAAAAGCAGGCTACGGAAGGGGCCGCCCAGCAAAAGGCCTTGGACCAGCTTAGAGATAATCTGGCGCAAGCAAAGCGAGAAAAAAACGAAGCCGAGGCGAAACGGACGCGCACGATCGAATCGCAAGAAGCGGCCCAAAAGGAAACAGCGGACTTAAAGCGTAAGATCAAGGACATGGAGAACCAACGGGATAAGCAGGCGAAACAGACCAAGGCGCTGAAAGACCTCCCTATGGAAATAAGCAAAGAACAGAAGGCCCGCAAGAAATCAGAGGCCGAAGCGGAAAAGAAAGCCCAGGCTCTGGCGGCCACGGACAAAGAGCAGAACGCGCTGAAAAGCCAGCTTGCGGACATGGAACAGCAATACGCGGCCAAGCTGGAGCAAGTGAAAGCGCTAACGCAGGCGCAGGTTGACCTTAAACAGGAACGGGAACTGCGCAAACAGATGGATAAACGCATAACCGAAATAGCGGTCCAGGAAAAAGCACGTGCCACGCAGATCCGTGATTTAAAAAATCAACTGCAGACCACGGCAAAAAAGAATACAGCACTGACTAAGGACCTGGAGCATCAGTCGCAAGTAGCGGAAACGCAAGCGGTTGAAAGCAAACAAGAGCGTGGCGAACCGGAAAGCGTGACAGCGACGGAGAAACGGATTATTGCCCAGGCCAAGGGCGAATCGCCATCCGACGCGACCGAGTCGGCGCAAGACGCGGATAAAGCCAAGACCACCAGTGCGTTTCGTTCAACCGTATCCGAAGCCAGTCGGCATTATATGGTTGGAGTCCAGAAATGGGATGCGGGCGACGTGGACGGCGCCATTGCGGAATTCAAAAAAACCGTCAGCCTGGATAGTTCGTTAGCCGGCGCCTACTACAATATTGCGCTGGGCTATGCCAAGAAGGGGGATCGTGATGAAGCCTGCGACTATGCGTATCAAGCCGGGGAAATCTACTTGAAAAACAAGAACAACCAGCAGGCGACCCGCATGGTTGTGCTTATTAAGAACATCGATCCTTCCTCATCCCTTATTGAAAAATTGCGCAAGGAGATCGCCAAAAATTAGACGTTGTCGGCAAAGTCTGGTTGAAGACCGTAGGCCCGCTTCCGTCTTCGCCAAGGCTTCGCCGGACACGTCGGCGGACCAGCCGTCGCCAAAAGGCTATGGCTTGGCAAGCAAGCCGGTGGGCAGGCTGTCGCTTGCCCCTCGTAGCTCCTTGAGCGTATTGGGGTCCGTCGTTCTGTCATCTGGCGTCCCGCCTTCGTCCAAAGGGCTACGGTGGGCAGGCTGTCTTCACCCGGCCAGGCCGGCGCGGAAGGCCTGGATGTTGATGTCGATCAGGGCCGCCGGAGCGCCGGGGAAATGGGACACCATGGCGTTTTCAATGGCGCGGGCCGGAATCAGCGGCTTGCGGGCCAGCCATGCGCCCAGCATGACGAAGTTCGCCGCCTTGGCGCTCCCCAGGCGATCGGCGATTTCCGTGGCCGGTACCAGTACGTGGCGTGAATCTGCGTGAACCTTGCACAGGGACTGATTAACGATGGCCACCCCGTTCTTATCGAGCGAGGACATAAAGTGCTCGGCGCTCTGTTGATTCATGACAAGGATGGAATCAAACATTTCCGCGATGGGTGCCGCGATTTCATTCGTGGAAAGAATCACCTGGCAATTGGATGTGCCGCCGCGGACTTCGGCGCCGTAGGCGGGAAAAAACGTGACGTGCTGGATGGTTTCGGCGGCCAATCGGGCCAGCAGTTTACCTAACGAGACGACCCCCTGTCCGCCGGATCCGGCGATTAGAATCCGTTCATGCATGGACGGGCACTCCTTCCTTCCTGAA
>VSJD01000085.1 GCA_008636095.1 Kiritimatiellota bacterium
AATCCGCACGGGGAATTGGGCTGCTATTTCCCGACCGACAAACTGCAGGGATTTCTGCGGCGAGAGTCGCAAATAGGTCGGGCAGGGAGAAAGGACTTCCACGAAGCTGTAGCCTTTGCCGGCTACTTGGGACTGAAAGGCGGTTAACAGTGCCTTTTTAGTGGCGACCACGCCGGCATAGCCGTCAAGCGCGACCCGCTCGATATAATAGGGCTGATCCAGCGTGTTCAATAATTCGCACATGCGGATTGGGCATCCCATGGTTGCCGGATGGCGCCCGGCCGGTGAAGTGGCGGTTTGTTGGCCCACCAGCGTGGTTGGCGCCATCTGGCCGCCGGTCATGCCATAAACGGTGTTGTTGATAAAGATGACAGTAATCGGCTCGCCGCGATTGGCGGTGTGGATGGTTTCGGTCATGCCGATGGCGGCCAGGTCGCCGTCTCCCTGGTAACTGAATACGATGCGGTCGGGCAGGGCACGCTTAATGCCCGTGGCGACCGCGGGGGTCCGGCCATGCGCCGCCTCCGATATATCGCACTTAAGATAAAAATAGGCGAACACGGCGCACCCTACCGGCGCTACGCCGATCGTGCGCTCCCGAATCTCCAGCTCATCCAGCACTTCGGCCAGCAGTTTATGAACGGTGCTGTGTCCGCAACCGGCACAGTAGTGCATGGCGGCATCAGTCAGCGAAGCCGGGCGTTGATAAGTATTCTTGGGTGTTTTCATAAACACTGCTTTGTTTGCGGTCTCTCTCCCGGCAGTGTGGCGAATTCGGTTCGCAAAAGACTGCGGCGATCTTGGGCCGTCTGCGAGTTTCCCGACCTTGCACATACAAAAGTATAGCGCTACGGTCGGCGCACCCGCATCCAGCCCAAGCTTGCCTTGCTTTTTCGAATCCGCCTCCGGCGGAAACCAAATTCGTCACACGGTGACATCCGCCTTCGCTAAGAAGCTACGGCGGATATGTCGCTTAGACCCCTAACCTGATCTATTCATGAAAAACAGCAAAAGCAATATTAAATGTTGAAAACAAAGAGGATACACATATAGCGGAAAAAACATTTTTGAACCAAGACTTTTTTGCTGTTTTTCACCAAAAGTCACCGAAAGGTGCGCCGATTTTGCCGCATCTGCTTCGTTGCAAAGGGCTTGCGGTATACTTATACAGCGGCGCCCTTTGCGCCTTGCACCTGTGGCAAACTTGGCGCATGAATAGATCAGGCTAAACCCTCAAACTGTTTTTCTATGTTTTTTCCCTGCTTGGGTCAGTTCGGTCAAGGCGTTCAACACATCGGTTTCGGTCGGCACCCGGCCGCCGGGATAACCGCTGAAATGGACCGGCGCCGCGCCGTTCACTGCCAACCGCACATCCTCGAGCATCTGGCCACAGTTCATTTCCACGACCAGCAAGGCCTTGACTTGGTGTGCCAGACGGGCCAAATGTTCATGCGGGAACGGCCACAGTGTAATGGGACGCACCAAGCCGGCCTTGATGCCCTGGGCGCGCGCCTTCCGGACTACCCCCTTACTGATCCGGGCGCAGGTGCCCCAGGCGGCGATCAGCCATTCACAATCCCTGGTTTCCGTTTCCTCCGCTTTCGTTTCGGCCGCGGTGATTCGGCGGTAGCAGTCCTGCAGTTCATAGTTATGTTTTTCCAATGCCCCTTCCTCCACGAAAAGCGAACGAATGCATTGGGGTGGTCGTCCCTTGGCGCCGGTCAGCGCCCACGGTTTGGGCAGGACCGGTGGCGGTGGATCTTCATGCAGTCGAATGGGTTCCATCATCTGGCCCACGCGCCCATCGGCCAGGATCATGACCGGGATGCGGTAATGGTCGGCCAGGCGGAACGCCTGCAGAGTCATATCGTGCATTTCCTGGACGGAAGCCGGCGCCAGTACGATGATATGATAATCCCCGTGGCCGCCGCCCTTGGTGGCCTGGAAGTAATCACCCTGCGAGGGATCAATACTGCCCAGGCCCGGCCCGCCACGCTGGACGTTGATAATCACGGCGGGCAATTGAGCGCCGGCCAGGTAGGAAATGCCCTCCTGCTTCAAGCTGATGCCTGGTGATGACGAACTGGTCATGGAGCGCACCCCAGCCACGGAAGCCCCGAACACCATGCTGATGGCGGCCAGTTCGCTTTCGGCCTGGATGAACACGCGGCCGCGTTCCGGCATGTGCTTGGCCATGTATGCCGTCAGCTCGTTTTGCGGGGTAATTGGATAGCCGAAATAGCACTGACAGCCGGCGCGGATGGCGGCCTCTGCGGCGGCTTCGTTACCCATCATGAGTACACGGGAGAAAAAAGCGTCGTCAGGCTTTTTCATGGTATATTCAGTATTTCAATGGCGGCCTCGGGGCACATCCGGGCACATTTCAGACAGCCCAGGCACTCCTCCGTGCGCGCGGTTTCCGAAACATGATAGCCCTTGCGGTTCAGGGCGGCCGTCATGATCAGCAGGTGCCGGGGACATACGGGGATGCACAGTTCACAGCCTTTGCACCGCTCCCGGTCGATGGATACACGTAAGTTGGTTTTCATCGCGAGTCTGGGCTTTAATTGATGCCATGATCGGCAAATCAATAAAAGTTTTGCACGAAATGGCAGGCGTGTCCAGAAAATTTACAAATGATGAAGGAGAACCATGCAATCAGCGGCCATAATTAAAATTTACGCCGAACGTCCGGCGCTGTTGCGGTGTGACCGGAAATATGCAATACTTAATGGCTGTCTGGGCAAAATGATCGAAAACACAAAGACGCCATGAATGCGCGTATCAGTCGCCGCCAATTTATGACCGGCCTGGCCGCCACGGCGGTCAGCAGTGTGTGCCTGCCGCGTATGGCGTGGGCGGCATCCGGATCCGGGCCCACGTCCACGATTTATGTGATACACGGCTCCGATCCCGGCCGCATGCTCGCGGCGGGTATTGCCCGGCTGGGTGGATGGGGAAGCTTTGTGAAGCCGCGCCAAAACGTGGTGCTCAAGCTTAACGCCGCCTGGGCTTCGTTGCCTGAACAGGGTGGGAATACGAGTCCTGCCTTGGTAGAGTGCTGTATCCAGGAGTGTTTGCGTTCCGGCGCCGCCGCAGTTGTGGTGCCTGAAAAGAGCTGTTCCTCCGCCAAAGACGCGTTTGAGCGCAGTGGCATCGGCGCGGCGGTCAAGCGCTCAGGCGGACGCATGTATTCGCCGGAGCGCCATCAGTTTCAGCGCGTGACCATTCCCCGTGGCGTCAATCTCAAGGAGGCGGACGTGGTCCGGGATGTGTTGGAAGCGCCCTGCCTGATCAATATGCCGGTGGCCAAGACCCACGGTAGTTCGACCCTGACGCTTTCCATGAAAAACTGGATGGGCTCGGTATCCGACCGCGGGTATTGGCATGCGCACAACCTGCACCAGTGTATCGCTGATTTCAGCACCTTTATCAAGCCCTCGCTGATTATTGTGGATGCTCTTCGCATCATGACCACTCATGGACCCCAAGGACCCGGCAAGCTGGCCTATCCCAATCAGCTCATCTTCGGTACGGACCCGGTGGCGGTGGACGCTTATGCGGCGACACTGTTCGGCAAACAACCGTTTGATGTGCTTTATATTAAACTGGCCCATGATATGGAAGTCGGATGCGGGGACTTGAAGCAAGTCCGGATTGTGCACGTTGATGCCTGATTGGAAATAGAACTTAACTACTCTGAACAAGGTGTTCAGTGTTCGGTGTTCTGGCTCGCCCTATTCGCCAACGGCCTAAACGACAGCCCAGCGGCGTTCCTTTATCGCAATTGCGTATGCACCATCAACGAACGATTCTCCGCATCGGTGTCTTAGCGCTGGCCGCGATCGCAAGTGTGCAGGTTTTTCCATGGCTTTCGGGCGCGGCCGTCTGGCCGGCCGCCAGTCCATTGCTTGCCATCTGCGTAGCGGTCGCGGTGCGCTCGGTCAGCCTGGTGTCTCTCATTGGCCTGCCTCTGTTGGCGTTGGCCCTGGTGCGTGGTCGCTGGTTTTGCCACCATTTGTGTCCGACGGGATACCTGCTGATTTTGGTCGATAAGTTTACCCGCCTCTGGCGGCGCCATAGGCGACCAGGGCTGGGCCGTCGACACCCCGTATCTATGCACCGCTTTCCGGTGCTCGGTCTGGGATTGTGTTTCGTGATGTTGGGAAGCGCGCTATCCGGATTTCCCCTGCTATTGAATCTTGATCCGCTGGTCCAGTTTAACGGGTTTTTCAGTGTCTGGCGGAGTACGGACTGGACATGGGTGGCTGGATTGCCGGCCTTGAGTTTGATTATGCTCGGCCTGATCACGGCTATCTGGCCGCACCTTTGGTGCGAGCGGATATGTCCCCTGGGTGCCCTGCAGGCACTGCTGGGGATAGCCGGCAAGTTCTGCCGGCATGTGATCGGGTGGAAACCAGAAACTCAGTCATCGGTGGGTGCCGCCCCAGTTTGCCATAATTCCCTTGCGGCGCCGGCAGGCAGAGGCGTTGCGGGGCGGCGTATGTTTCTGGCCTTGGTCTTTGGCGCCAGCCTGGGGTGGATGTTGAAACGGATGGGAACCTCTTGCCCTGGACCGGACGGGCCGATTCGCCCGCCAGGTGCCGTGACCGAACCTGTGTTATGGGGGCTTTGCTCGCGGTGCGGCAGTTGTATGCGCGCCTGTCCGGAAGGTATAATCATTCCCGACCTGGGAACCGGCGGACATGGAAGCTGGCTAACGCCCCGCCTGGATTTCAGCCAGCGCTACTGCAATGAATGGTGCCGGCTCTGCACGGGCGTCTGTCCGACGGGCACCATTGGCCGTCTGTCGCTGGAAGCCAAACGGACTTTGTCCATTGGCACGGCCCGGGTGGATCGCACCCGCTGTCTGGCGTGGAACGAGGCACAGTATTGCATGGTGTGCCACGAATTCTGCTCTTACCAGGCCGTTCGGATTGTGGAGCATAACGGTGTCAATTGCCCGGAAGTGGATGAAGCCCTGTGCCGGGGGTGCGGGGCCTGCCAGAGCCACTGTCCGGCCGAACCAGTTCGTGCGATTGTGGTCCATGCCCATGTACAGGCGCCGGTGTCATGCCCCGATCCGCGCGTAAGCGCGCGGATCGGGAATGGTTGATGGTTTATGGCTAATGGTTGATGCGGCCCAGATGAAACACGCTTAAACCCGGAGCGAAAGACTGTAGTTCGCGATCCATCAAGACCCCCTTGAACTTACGTTACTGATCGAGGACTCGTGGTCCTGCGGCAAAACTCTGTGTGGCTCGATTCATGAACTATCGACCATTAGCCATCAACAATTATCCGTGCGTCCTTACGTGCGTATTTGGGTCATGCAAAATAGATTGACAACCACCCATCCGGCGGTATAAACATGCAATCCGGTCATTTTGTTATTTTTCTGCCAACGTAGCTCAGTTGGTAGAGCAGCGCATTCGTAATGCGCAGGTCGTCGGTTCGACCCCGACCGTTGGCTTGGGATTTTCACATCGTTGGACATATGAAAACAAAACACAAAACACCGGCCATTCGCCGTGTCAGCCCGCCCAAAAGGCATGCTCATCCGCCGGCGGCGCCCAAAGCCAAGGGTGCCCTTCCGCATAAACAAGCGCCGGCTGGCAAGGGCACGCCCAAGACGGCGCCGGTGGTGATCAAATCCGCCGCCGCCAAAGGCGCGGCGGCCGACTCGGTTGACGTGACCTTGAACCCCAATATCCGTGTCAAGCTAAGCAGTGAAGAACTGCGTGAAAAGATGAAGGATTTGATGAAGCTGGCGCGGGACCAGGGTTACCTGACGTACGGTGACATCAACGGTGTGCTTCCGACCAACCTGATTGATCCCGAGGAAATTGACGGTTTTATCCTGCTCCTGCGCGGGATGGACATCGAGGTGATTGATTCCACCGGCGTGGAACAGTTCAAGAAGCAGGCGGAAAAGGAGGAGCGCGCCGAACAGGCCAAATCCATGGATGTCATGGATGATCCGATCCGCACGTACTTGCACCAGATGGGGCAGGTACCGCTTTTAACGCGCAACCAGGAAGTGGAAATCTGCAAGCGGATTGAGGAAGCGGAGATTAATTCGCGCGCCTTGTTCAAGCGCTTCGGGTTTTCTCTAGAAGCCTACTTGGCCCTCGCGGCCCGGCTGGAAGAGGGCAAGGAGCGGTTTGACCGTATCATTATTGATAAACACGTGGAGGGGCGCGATAAGTATTTTCGGATGTTGCCGGCCCTGAAGAAAAAAATCAACCTCTCTTACAAGAACATTACAATCCTGTTTGCCAGGCGCAATCAGTTCCGCAACAATCCGAAGAAGGCGGAGCACAGTCAGAAAATGTTTGACAAAGCCTGGTCCGCTTTTTCCCGCCAGCTGGACGGTTTTTTTTTCAAGCAGAAGGCTATCGAGGATTTTGTCGTTTTGGCGGATAGTTACTATCAGAAGCACCTGGAATGCACCGGCCTGATCCATAAGCTGGAGAAGGCCAAGGGTCCAAAGACGGCCGCCCGAGCTGCCAAACTGCGCGCGGAGCGTAAAAAACTGCAGGAGCTGGAAAATGTATACCTGATGGAGGTAAGCGTTTTTGAGGACAAGTACCGCGAGCTTAAGAGCTGGCTCAAGAAAGGGCAGAAGGCCCGAACCGAAATGGCGGAAGCCAACCTGCGATTGGTGATCAGCATTGTTAAAAAATATATGAATCGCGGGCTGATGTTTCTGGACCTCATCCAGGAGGGCAACACGGGGCTGATGCGGGCTGTTGAAAAATTCGAATACAAACGGGGATACAAGTTCAGTACCTATGCCACGTGGTGGATCCGCCAGGCCGCCACCCGGGCAATTGCCGATCAGGCCCGTACCATCCGCATCCCGGTCCACATGATTGAGACTATCAACAAGCTGGTTCGGGTCCAGAAACAGCTCCTCCAGGATTTCGGCCGCGAGCCGACGTCCGAAGAAGTGGCCAATGAAGTAGACCTTCCCGTAGATCGTGTCCGTGAAGTGTTCAAGATGTCCCAACAACCGATTTCCCTGCAGGCTTCCGTTGGCGACAGTGACGACGCCTGTTTTGGCGATTTCATAGAGGATAAATCGGCGGAAAATCCATCCGAAATGACCGGTTACAGTCTCCTGCGGGAGCGCCTGCAGGAAGTCATTGCCACACTCTCCGAGCGTGAGCAGAAGGTGTTGAAACTGCGCTTTGGCGTTGCCGACGGCTGTCCACGCACGCTGGAAGAAGTCGGCAGTATGTTTGCCGTTACCCGCGAGCGCATCCGGCAGATCGAGGCTAAGGCCCTGCGTAAGTTGCGTCATCCGACGCGTTTGCAGAAGCTGGAAGGATTTTTGGAGACCCACAATTAAGGTGCGGCCATTGAAGCAAACATCGAACATTCAACATCGAACGCCCAGCATCGAAGTAAGAGCAGCTTCCGTGTTCATTGGATGTTCGGTCTTTGGCATTCGGCGTTCGGCGTTGGGTGTTCGATGTTGGATGTTTGCTTTTCTTTTTTCGCTTATTCTGGCGCTCGCCTTTCCTGTCCAGGTTGACGGTCAGGCATTCAATATCAAAAAGAGAGTCACGACGTCGGATACCTCGGCCGCAAAACTGACCCGCGAGCAGTGCCTGGAGCGCGCCCGCAGCGCCCGGATCAGCAAGGATCTGCAAGGCGCCAAACTGAACGATGCCGATCTGAGCAATGTGATCCTGCTGTCGGCGGATATGCGCGAAGCCAACCTGAAGAAAACGATTCTGACCAAAGCCAAACTATGCCGGGCCAATTTAAGTATCGCGGATATGGAGGGCGTTATGCTGAACGAGGCCGACCTGAGTGGCGCCCAGCTGGTCAACACCAAATTGAAAAACGCCAATCTCGTGCGTGCCAAACTGTGCGACGCCATGTTAATGGGGGCTGACTTGACCGGCGCGATCCTGACCGAAGCAGACCTGTCCCACGCAAACTTGACCGGCGCGACCCTGACCGGAGCCATCCTGATGGGAACGGACCTGTCCGGGGCGAACCTGCAGGGCGCCATGCTGTCGAAAACCAATCAGTTGGACAAAGCAATATTGTCCCAAACAATTCTGCCCGATGGGACGATGCATCCGTAAGCAGAGTAATGAATTTGTATGGTAGAGGCGGTTATGCTCACATCATCGTCAATCCCCAAAGGTCCGGAACTGTCCATAGTGATCCCGGTATATAATTCGGCGAACATTTTTCCGGAATTATATCAACGCCTCACAGCCGCCCTGGGTCAGACGGTTTCCTCTTTTGAAATCATTGCCGTGGTTGACGGATGTCGCGACCGTTCTTTTGATGTGATCCGGGATATTGGTCAGAGCGATGGCAGGGTTAAAGCGATTGAGTTTTCCAGAAACTTTGGTCATCAGGCGGCCATTACCGCCGGATTATCGGCGGCCGCCGGCGACATGGTGGCCATTATGGATGATGACCTGGAGGATCCTCCCGAGGCGCTGTCGTTACTGGTGGCCAGAATCCGCGATGGATTCGATGTGGTCTATGGCATAAGACGGAAAAGAAAATGTTCATGGATTCATCGGGTTTGTTTCAAGGCTTTTTACCGGATCTTGAGCGGCCTGGTGGATGTGCCAATGCCCGGGGATGCGGGTGATTTTTGCGTGATGACCCGGCGCGTGGTCAAGGCGTTGAATGCCATGCCGGAGAACAACCGTTATCTGCGGGGCTTGCGGGCGTGGGCCGGCTTTGATCAAACGGGCATCGAATATGAACGCGGACAACGGTTGGCCAATGCATCCGGTTACAATTTTGGCAAGTATTTTAAACTGGCCCTGGATGCCATTTTCTCTTTTTCCTACAAACCCCTGGAATACGTGTCCAAAATCGGGTTGGTGATAGCACTGGGCAGTTTTATTTATGGTATTTATGTCGCGAGCGCGGGACGCATCCTGGTGGCTCCGGGCTGGGCTTCGCTTTTTATCGCCATATTGTTCTTCTCTGGTGTCCAGCTTATCTCGGTGGGTATCATCGGGCAGTATCTGGCACGGATCTACGATGAAATCAAGCAAAGACCCAAATTTATTATTAAGCGTACGGCGGGATTTGAAACGGGGGACAATGATAAAGCCGGCTGAATTATTTTCCGGTAAAAATGTGATGATCACCGGCGGGCTTGGGATGATCGGCAGTACGATTGCCCGCAAGCTGGTTCCCCTGGGCGCCCGCGTCACCCTGGTGGACGCCTTTATCGAGCCATACGGCGCCAATGATTTTAATATTGAAGGCATTCGCAACAAGGTTCAAGTCAGCGTTACCGACATCCGGGACAAGGATGCGATCCAACACCTGGTCAAGGGGCAGGATGTTATTTTCAACCTGGCCGGCCAGGTGAGTCATAATGACAGCCTGGCCAATCCTTTTCTTGACGCCGAGATCAATTACATCGGACATTTAAATGTGCTGGAATGTGTGCGCCGAAATGCGCCGGAGGCCGTGGTGCTGTTGGCCGGTTCACGCCTGCAGTTCGGGCGCATTGAAAAGAATCCGGTAGATGAATCGCATCCGCTCCGGCCGCGTACGCCCTATGCCCTGAACAAAACCGCGGCCGAGAACATGTATTTATTTTACCACCAGGTTCACCGGTTGCGTTGCGTGGTATTCCGGGTGGCGAATCCCTACGGGCCGCGATCCCAGATGAAACATTCCAAGTATTCCATGGTGAACTGGTTTATCCGGCAGGCCATGGATAACCAGGCGATCAAAGTGTTTGGTGACGGGCTCCAGGTTCGCGATTATATTTATGTGGATGATCTGGCCGAAGCATTTATACGGGCCGCGGTGAGCGAGGCGTGCATGGGCAAAGTGTTCAATGTCGGCAGCGGGGTTGGGACCCGTTTCAAGGACATGGTGGAGACGATTGTGCGCGCGGTCGGTAGCGGGCAGATTGAATTTGTGCCTTGGCCCGCGGACTACATCAACGTGGAAACCGGGGATTATGTCACGGATATCGCGCGCATCCGCGAGGCGG
>VSJD01000182.1 GCA_008636095.1 Kiritimatiellota bacterium
TCGGCTGGCGTCCGGCCACCGCCTTTGAAGCCGGCATCGAGATGACCGTGGCGTATTACCGGCAGAACAAGAGCCATTATTGGCAGGATTTGTTACCCGCCAATCACGCGAGCGGCATGCGAAAGTGATCCTTTCATAAGACAATGCTCGGCGGGGCTTAACAAAATCGTCTTTTCAGATTTATTGTGGTTCTCTTCCAAAATCCCGCGCTTGGTGGATCAGATTGAAGTTCTTTTTAATTGGGCGAGCATCCCATGATTCAACAGGAAAACTCAAAAACGACCAGCAAAGACCGATATACGTTCCAGCGTGCATTGGACCGATGGATCGGCAGTTCGCTTATCTTTTTCATCGGACTGTTTCACCGCAAACGCCCGCTTCCCGACAGGATCGATCGGATACTCATTCTGAAAATCGATGGGTTGGGGGATTTGATCCTGCTCAGCGCCGCCGTTTACGATCTTCGTGTTGCATTTCCACAAGCACGCATCATTCTCATGTGCGGTCCGTTTAATTACCCCCTGGCATCCCTGATGGCCTGTTTCGACGAAGTGGTCACATTGCGGCTGCCAAATCCGTGGCCGACACTGCGCACCCTGAGGGACTTAAAACCGGATATCTGCCTGGATTTCGGGAACTGGCCGCGGATCGAGGCGCTGATCGCATTTTTTTCGGGAGCACGTTGGACGGCCGGATTCAACACGCCCGGACAATACCGTCATTATGCCCACGACCATGTAATGCCGCTTCGCTTTGATCAACATGAAGCGGACAATTACAAGTCGCTTCTGTTAGCGCTGGGCGTCGCGCCTTCGCACCCGCCGACCTTGGAACTCAACGAAAAGGCCCGGCAGGAAATTCTAATTTACCGCGTAAATGTCGTTACGCCCTTTGCCGTCTGTCATCTCTGGTCTGGTAGCGCGAAATGGGGCGCCCTGAAAGAATGGCCGTATGACCGATGGCGTGAAGTTGTCCGATTGTTAAACATACGCGGATTGGCGGTCTATTTCACCGGCGGAAAAAACGAACGCGAACAAACAGATACTTTGATCGCTTCCTGCGACTGGCCCGATAAACGGACGTACAACGTGGCCGGATTGAATTTTGCTGCTATGTTAGACCTGCTTCGCCGTGCCACAATCGTGATTTCCATCGACACCAGTATTCCCCATCTGGCGGCGGCGCTCGGTGTCCCGGTTCTCAGTCTTCATGGTCCCTCGCATTCCAAACGGTGGGGTGCCATCGGGCCAAAGGCTCAGGCAATCAATTCAACCTGCCCGGGATGCGGTTACATGAATTGGGGGGCTGATAGCGACCGGAAACGAGCCAGCCTGCCCTGTATGGAGACCATTTCCTTCGAGGAAGTCGCGCCCCGTATTGATTCCATGCTTGATAGATATGCCAAATCGCCCTATAAAATATAATTTAAATTTAGATAAGGGAGTGGAATAACACGCCGTTGTACCCGACACGGAACCATGCACCATCACGAGAACGCATCTGCAATGAATTCGGCGCCATGCGTCCGTGGCGCAACTACGCCCCGGCTATTACTTGGAGCGACTTATTCTTCCATCGAGCCGCTGGGTTTGTTTTACCTGGCCGGGCTGGCGCGCGATATGGGCTGGGAGCCCCATATCCGTCTGGTCCGGAACAACGATTTTTCAGAATTCCATGCGGCGGTTGCCGAATTGCGCCCGGTCATGGTGGGCTATACCCTTTATACGGGCAATCATCTGCCTCTATATGCCTATTTCAAACGTTTAAAAAAAGATTTCCCCGGGATCTCCCGCATTATTGGCGGCCCGCATGCCACGTATTTCCCCGCCCAGTCGTTGGCGCATGCGGATTATGTGGTGGTCAGCGAGGGGTTCGACGCGCTGACGCGTATTCTGCGCCGTGAGGTGGCGCCGGGTATTGTTCTGCCGCGCAGTATTTTACCATTCCCACTGCCGGAACGGCGCCAATTCTACCATGATTATCCGGAACACCGGTGCAATCCGATCAAGAACTTGATTAGTATGACGGGTTGTCCCTTCGCCTGCACCTATTGTTACAACTCGAGCAGTATCGCCAGTCTGAGGCATCAGCTGGACGCCGAACAGTTGCATGCGCTGCAGCAAGCGCTGGGACCTTCCGGCCGCCTGTTTCCGCGCAACATGCGAACTCCGGAAGATGTGTTGACGGAGATTCGCACGCTCATGGAGATCGCACCCGAAACGCGCATGTTATACTGGCAGGATGATACGCTTGGCATTGCGCAGCATTTCGCTTTTCTCCGGCAGTTTCAACGTATCTATCACCTGGGTATTCCCTTCCACGGGCAAACCCGATTCGAAATGATTGACCCCGCCAGGGATCGCGGGCGGGCCGTCTTGGATTGCCTGCGGGAAATTGGGTTCACGGGTTTGACCATGGCGATTGAAGCGGCCGATGATACCTTGCGCAAGGAAGTACTCAACCGGGTTATGCCCACGGAATTGATCTTTGCTGGCGTCAAGCGCCTGGCGGCGATGGGATTCCGGCTGCGCACCGAACAGATTACGGGATTGCCCTATGGCGCCACGACACAGCCGACCAAAATGAATCTGGACGCGGACCTCGAGCTTCTAAGTCTGAACATGAATTTGCGCCGAGCCAGCGGCGGTTTGCCCAACATGTCATGGGCCACGACGCTGATTCCCTACTTGGGCACCCGCATGAGCGACTATTGTGTGCGCTACGGCTTCGTGTCGGCGGAGGCCGCCGAAAATCCCGAGGAGGGCTATCATGAGCGTTCGGTCCTGCGCCACCTGCGGCGGCATGTCGGGCCGGAGCTGGAACAGATCAAGGATGATCCTGCCGTCTGGCTGGAACCCGGGGATCAGGATCGCTATCGCGATCAGAACACGCAATTGCGCTATATGTTCCATATCCTGACCTACCTTAGCTGTCTGCCGGATGCCGAGCTTTTTGTGGAACGCCATCTTCGACAGCATCAGGTGTTTTCGGTGGCGGCTCTGAATGAGGATATGCGCGCGTACGCGGCACAGCATCCGACGCCGGAAGGCCGGCGCCTTCACGAACGGATCGGTCGATTCGAAGACCGGATTCCGGATGTGACACCGAATGAGCAGGATCGTCAGCGCCTACGCCGGATCAGCGCTTTCTGCGCTCTGTTGCCGGGTGACGGACTTGAATTAGCCCGGCGTTATCTCCAGTATTCCAACGGCAATGACGAGGTGGCTCTGTTTAGCAACATCGTTAAGAAATACCTGTTCGACACCCAGGTGTATCTGACACAGGAATGCACCTGCGAATTATATAACGGTGCCATCCTTTCTAGTACCTGAAGACCGGAAGACTTTATCATGACTATCACTTCACAACAAATCCTTGAGTCGGAGAAGCAATCAACGAGGACCAAACGGGTGCTACTGGTTTCCCCGGAGGAAAACGACGGCAAACCTTATGAGCATTTTCCGTCTGGCGCCTTGATTCTGCTTGGGAGCCTGTTGCGTGAGCGTGGCCATACGGTGCGTCTGGTACATATGACGGCGGATCGTATCGGTGTGGATGATCTCCAGGCGGTGGTAGAACGGTTTGTTCCGGATCTGGTGGGACTGACCATGAACACATACCAAACCCGCTCGGTGCGGGAGGTCAGCACGGCGCTCAAGCGCCGGAATGCGGCGTTGCCGATCATGGTGGGCGGGCCGCATGCCTCGGCCTTACGAGAGCGCATATTCAAGTTCTTTCCGCATATCGATTATGCGGTATGTGGCGAGGGTGAACAGGCTCTTCTGGAATTGTTAGCCAACGTGCCTCCCGATCGGATTCCCGGTTTGTGCCGGCCCGGCCAAAGTCAGGTTGTCCGTTCCCAGCCGCCGGACTTGGATTTTATTCCACTGCCGCGCCTGGATTTAATCGAGCTATCGCGCTTCCCAGGAGCGGACCCGCATCGCGCGCATCCGCAGATGTTCGTCATGGCATCGCGCGGCTGTCCTTTCCAATGCACATTTTGTAACAAGTCGGTGTTTGGTCATAGTGTGCGCTTCCGTCGGCCGGAGCTCATCGTGCGCGAGGTTGAATGGTTGCATACAGAATACGGCATTCGGGAAATATTTTTTCAGGATGATACCTTTAACCTGAAACGAGATTGGGCCGAACACGTGATGCAGTTAATCATCGATCGAAAACTGAACCGTAAAATCGCCTTTACCACGTCGTTCCGCGCCAATCGCAACCTCATAGATGCTGAGTTGTTGAGGATGGCCAAGGCGGCCGGATTCTGGCTGATTTTTTATGGCGTGGAAAACGGCAATCAGGCCATGCTGGATGCCATGGGCAAAGGCTTGACCCTCGAAGAAATACGTCGCGCTTTCCGCCTCACGCATGAGGCGGGTTTAGAGACCAAAGCATCCTTTATGATCGGAATGCCTGGTGAAACCGAGGATACGGTCGAAGAATCAATTTGCTTGTGGCGGGAACTGGATCCACTGGCCGCTGGTGTAGGGCCAGCCATCCCGTTCCCAGGCACCGAATTCGATCGCATGATCACGGCCAACGGACACAAACTGAGCGAAGACTTTGACCTTTTCTCGTCGGAAGCCGTGTTGATCCGCACCGCACAAATGGATGCCGACTGCATTCAGCTGGCGTTGCTCCGGTTTCGCAAGGCGGTGTTGCAAAAAGCGATGCGTGATTTATTCCGTTGGCCGCGCGGCGTCATTCTGCTGCGGTCGCTGTTGAATCCACGCTATCTGTTTCATGTTGTGCGTCGGATGGTTCGTTATCTTGTGGTTAAGCGGATTGGCCCGAATCAAGTTGCCCGAACCGTTCAATGAATAATGTTGTTACAGCGAGAAAGAAATGGATGGGGCTGGCTCTGGTCTTAATCGTAGCCTTGGCCGCGGGCTTTCGGCTCTATCATCTGGGGGCGCCGTCGTTTCGCGCGGACACGATGCTCTTTTTCGATCTTTGCCACCGGCCTGTAAGCGGCTGGGTGATTTTCACGCAATGGATGGAATTGATGGGGCGCACATCGCAGTTCCCGTTTGCCCTGGCCATTACCAAATTGTTCATTGATGTTTTTCATCTCGCCCCCACGGCTTTTATGATCCGCCTGCCGAGTGCGTTGTTTGGAATATTTACCGTGATCGGGATGTATATGCTTGGGCGTCAAATGGCCGGACGCTCATTCGGCGTGATATTGGCGTTATGGATGGCGGTCAATCCGTTTCATATTCAACTGAGCCGGGAAGCATATTTCTATGCGCCGCTACTATTGGGTGTGACGCTTCAGGCGTGGGCTTGTCTGTGGGCTTATCGGCACCGCAACCAGCGCACAGCCTTCCCGGTTCGCTTTCACCTGGTGGCCCAGGTTGGTTTCCTGCTCATGATGTACAGCCATGTTTCGGGCTGGTGGGTCGGTGCCTTGTTTACCCCGTTCCTGGGGTGGACGTTAGGGCGTCGGGCCTGGCGCGAGCCGCGTGCGCGTCCGGACTTCTGGTGGTGGCTGGCGGTGTGTTTTTTTATCGGTCTTCCGTTGTTGTTTATGGCTTGGGGCCTGCCGTTCTTCCTGAGGGATGTGTTCAGTCACGAGTCGAAAGAACAGACCAAAAGGATTTTTGGCGAGCGGCAGACACCCTTGGTCTCGTTTGTATGGCTCCTGCTGAAGAGCGCCTCATGGGGGGCGACGCCATGGCGCATTGGATTCCTGGTGGTTGCAGGAGGGTTGGCCGTCGCGGGGTTGGTGTTGAACCGGGTTCGGTTTCGTCGGGCTTGGATGATGGCCCTGTTTATGCTGGTCGGGTTTTTGATATATTATCTTTCGCTCATCTCGGTCGAAACGTATTTTGGCCAGCGGCATGTGGCCTATGAACTGCCCTTGTATTTGAGCGTGGTGGCGTATGGTGTCTGGCATGTGTCCACCATTCCCTTTGTGCGTCGAATGATCAAATCCCCGGTCTGGCGGCGGGTTCCGGCGTATGCATTGGCAGGGGCGGCCGTGGCGCTCAGTCTTCAACCCGCCTGGTTTTGTACCCAGCTCACCGGCAAACCGACTCCGTATAAGGAAATCGCGCGCTGGTGCGACACGCACCTGCCCCCACGGACCCTGGTCCTCGTCGAACGCTGGTTTGATCCGTGGAATGAGTTGCGTGTGCATAATTCCACCAATGTCTATTTTACCTTCACGGTGCCGGCGGAACCCCCCGATGTCTTTGAGCGCTATAATTGGCCGGCTACAGCGAAGGAGTTTTTTAATCATTTTCCGGATGCCGCTTATCTGGAATATTCCATTAGCGGGCGGAATCAGATGGGCGTGGTCTCGAACGTTTTCTTTGCGCGGCAGGTCACGTTCACCAACAGGGCGGGAATCAAACTGGCAAAAATCGGGGTGGCGTATCGCGACGAATTTTACAATCCCGCCACCAATCAGTTAATTTCCACCATTTTCTATAATACCCGCGAGGACGTCATTCGACATGCGCGCGAACGGGGACAGACTACGCTGGTGTTATACGATCCTTCCTGGGGCTACGTTAAACTATGGCAACAGTTAAAGGATTTTCGCGACTGGCGAATTCTGGAAGACAAGGCCGTGCTGGATGTATATAATCTCACGTTGCAAACCAATACCGTCACGTTTCTCATTCGCGGCATGGCCGCCAATGGAGGCAAGCGTGTACGTTTCGGCGTGCTTGGTCAGGCCGATTTCCAGAACCTGCAGTTGGCAGAATGGCGCATAGAACACGTCCCGCTTAAACCGGGCTTGAATCAGTTCGTTCTGGCGGATGCGCTCTGGTCAGTTGCTAAAATTCCCTTGTTGGTGGATCGGGTAGAGGTTGTGGAAGAAGGACGACAGACGACGGACGGCAGATGACGGACCGGAGAAATCAGACGACAAACGACGGAAGCCGGACGTTAGCACCTTAAACGTTGGGAACTACTATAAAAAACAAGAAGTTGTAAAGCAAGAGGGCATTCACCACGGAGACAGAGGCACGGAGTATCCGTCTCCTTGATCGCTTCCCTCTCCACACAGGAGTGTTGCGTGCATCCCGATCACGCCGTAAGGCGGGTATCGGGATGCACGCAACGATTGGTCGGAAGAGAACATGTGAGGAGAAATCCTGTCTCCGTGCCTCCGTGGTGAGATTTGTTTTGTTTGGGTTGTGGGCACAGCCCGCGTTAAGGTGATAACAAGGATCAAGCCGATGAGCACCGCCCGTATTCTTATTGCCGCGCGTGATCCGGTCCTGGTTGCTAAACTGCAGGCCCTGCTGAAAATTCTGGATTATACCACCGCCGGCGTCGCGGCCAGCGCCAGTGACGCAAAGCGCCTGGCGGAAAGTCTCAAGCCCGATTTGATGCTGATAGATGTACGGCTGGAGGAGGCATGGCAAGGCGTTCAGGTTGCGGCCGCCATCTATCAGCAGTGGCAGATCCCCATCATTTTTCTGATAGATTCTGCGGATATCGAAGCTTTGCAGAAAGCCAAGGCCATTGAGCCCGTTGGGTTCATCCGCATTCCACTGGATGATAACGAGGTGCTGGCGACCGTCAAGCTGGCGTTAGACAAGCAATGGATTGAGCGTCAATTACAGGAGAGTGAGCAGAAGTACCGGTCCATGATGGAGGCCATGAGTGACCTGGTTTATATCTGTGCGCCGGATTACCGTATTGAATATATGAATCCGGCCATGATCCGCAAGGTTGGCCGGGATGCCGTGGGTGAGCCATGCTATCGTGTATTCTTTGAGCTCATCCAGGTTTGCCCCTGGTGTGTGATGCAGCAAGTCCAGCACGGACAAAGCGTTCACCACGAGATTACCAACCCGCGCGATGGCCGCATCTATCGCGTGGCCAGCATGCCGATCACCCATGCCGACAACACCGTGTCCAAAATGGCCATTCTTACGGACATCACGGAGCGTCGGCAGGCGGAATTGGCCCTCAAGGAAAGCGAGGTTCGCTATCGGCGCCTTGTAGAGTCTGCGACTGATTACATTTATAACGTCAAGGTGGAAAACGGGCAGGTCGTTTCCACGTCGCATGGGCCGGCATGTGTGGCCGTTACGGGATATACTTCGGCGGAATATGAAGCCGATCCTGATCTCTGGTTTAAAATGGTTTATGAAGACGACCGTAAATTAGTGTTGAACCAGGCCGATCAGCTGTTGAAAGGCGAGACGATCCAGCCGCTGGAACACCGGATTACTCATAAGAACGGGAAGATCCGTTGGCTTCGGAATACCCCTGTCCCGCATCAGGATGGCGCCGGGCGCCTGGTGGCGTACGACGGCCTGGTAACCGACATCACCGACCGCAAATTAGCCGAATTGCAGACCAAGGAGCATGCCCGCAAGTTGGAGATTGTGAACAAGGTCATTGTGGCGGTCAACCGGGCGACGGATTTGACCACCCTGCTCGATGAAGTGTTAAACGCATCGCTGGACTTGGTGCAATTCAAAGGGGCCGGGATTTATATCGTGGATGCCCAAAACGCAACGGCCACACTGGTTTCTGTTCAAGGATTGCCGACCGATTATGTGCGCAGTCTGAAGCGATTGCATCTGAATGAACCGCAATATCAGGTGCTTTTTGTGAAGGGCCAGGGGATTTTCACAGGTGATTACACGCGTGTGGCTCCGGAACGGGCCCGTAAATGGAACATTCAGTCAATGGCCCACATTCCCCTAACGGCCAAGGATACGGTGGTTGGCGCCTTGATGCTGGTACATGATGCACCCCACGTGTTTTCCAGCGAAGAGCAAGAGTTGTTGGTGGTGGTTGGCCGGCAAATCGGCACGGCGATTGATAAAATGCGATCAGAAGTGGCTCTGCGCGAAAGCGAAGACAAGTATCGAACAATCTCGGAGCAGTCACTGGTCGGCATCCATATGATCAAGGATGGCAAGCTTGTGTTTGTCAACGATGGTTGGACCAAGATCACCGGCTATACCCGCGATGATATCAATGCCTGGGGGTTTGAAGAATTCGGGTGCATTGTCGAGCCGGTTGACCGCGATTTCTTTCTGGATCAGATTCGCAAAAAACAACTTGGCCTGACAGACGGCATTGTGCCGGTCCATGATTTTCGGTTCCTTTCCAAAACGGGGGAAACCAAATGGGTGTTACTGCATTCCCGATCTGTGCAGTTTGCCGATGGACACGCCGTGGTTGGGGTGGTTATAGATATCACGGATCGGAAAATGGCCGTACAGGCCCTGGAAGCCGCCAATCAGCAGTTGCGCTCACGGGAGCGGGAGCTGATCAGCGCCAACCGGGACAAGGAAGTATTGCTCAAGGAAATCCATCACCGTGTGAAAAACAACCTGCAGGTCATTTCCAGTCTGTTAAAACTGCAACTGGGCCATGTCCAGGACCGGCAGGCCGCCGCTGTAATCCGGGAGTGCCAGAACCGGATCAAATCCATTGCCATCGTGCACGAGAAACTATATCAGTCCCGGAGCCTGGCCGAGGTGGATATCGGGAATTATATTCAGAGCTTGATCAGCCACCTGTTCCGGATGTTCCTGGTGGATTCCGGTTCGGTGACCATGGATGTCGCCGTGGACAACGTTGCCCTGCATATTGACCAGGCAATTCCGTGCAGTTTGATCATTAACGAGCTGGTGTCCAATTCCCTGAAATATGCCTTTCCGGATAACCGGCGGGGCGAAATTCGTATCCGACTTCAAGCCGCCGCAAATGACCTGTACCGGCTGGAGGTCGGCGACAACGGCGTGGGATTCCCGCCCAAAGTGGATTTCCGAAACACCGCCTCGCTGGGCTTGCAACTGGTGATGACCTTTGTGGAACAATTAGACGGATCGATCGAACGAATTCCCTGTTCCGGAACCATGTTTGTGGTGACGTTTCCGGCGGGCAAAAAGGCGGTAGCCGAGCGCGCCCACGGAGAGTCGAACTCCGCTTCCCAGGATGAAAACCTGGTGTCCTGACCGATAGACGATGGGCGCCGTTGAAAACCGCTAACCCGGATATTTCACGCTTG
>VSJD01000181.1 GCA_008636095.1 Kiritimatiellota bacterium
GCGTGAAATATCCGCCCTACGGGCTTCGACTCCGGCCTTACGGGCCTGCGCTCAGGATTACGCCCGAGTTAGCCTTGAGCAAGGGGCAAAGCACCGCGTCGAAACCTGTCAGAACGCAAATTGCGCTCTGTCAGGCGCATAAGAACAAGAACGCCGTTCTTGTGAAATATGCGGGCTAAACCATAACAGAAGTTCCAGCCTGTGCAATCCCAAAATCCGGAACATCCCAAAATCAGGCAACTTTTGTGCTTGAGTAGCGCCGTGGACTTGCCCATAGTAACGGTGTTTTCCAATTTCAATTTCTGAAAAGTGTAAAATGTACATCGGATAGTGGGATGAAAAACGAACCATGTATTAACGGGCATGCTCAGGGAGTTTATTATGGCACGCGTTTGTGATATTTGTGGTAAGGGCTTGCGTACGGGCAATATTATTACCCGGCGCGGGTTGCCGAAGGCCAAGGGCGGAATCGGCCTGCACACGACCGGTATTACCCGCCGCCGCTTTTTACCCAATCTTCAGAAAATCCGGGTAATGGAGAACGGTGGAATTGCCGTCCGTAAAGTTTGTACCGCCTGCATCAAGTCCGGCAAAGTGGCCAAGGCCTGATGGCCAGATGACAGAGGGCGGACGGATGACCCCTCCGCGTCTAATCCAATATAAGCCTGCCGCCCATAGTCCACAGCCTACGCACAATAATACCCTTAACGCCGTCAAGGTGCAACCACGGCAGGATTTTTCGCCAGACCATTTTTGCCTGGCTCCCGGCTGGGGACCGTGGAATCCCTGGCCGATGCTCGGGTAGGCAGTTATGTGGCAACAAATCATCTGGGTTTTACTATTAGCCATCTGGGGCACTCTGTGCGAGATGGCGCCCTACCTGCTGTTCGGGTTCCTGGTGGCCGGTCTGCTCTCGGTATTCATCAGTCCGGAAATGGTGGAACGGCATCTGGGCGGGCGAGGGATGTGGCCGGTCGTTAAAGCGTCGCTCCTGGGCGTACCCTTGCCGCTGTGCTCCTGTGGCGTAATTCCCGTGGCCGCTTCCCTGCGCCGGCATGGGGCCAGCCGCGGTGCCACGACGGCCTTCCTTTTGTCAACGCCGCAAACGGGGGTTGACAGCATTGTGGTCACCTACAGCCTCATGGGCGGATTATTTGCGTTCATTCGGCCAGTGGTCGCCTTTATTACGGGACTGGTGGGAGGCTGGCTTGTGGATGCCCTGGCTGGTCAGGATTGCGGCAATACTGCGGGCGCGAATCCGCCGGCCCCCTGCGCGGGTGAGTGTTGTGCGTTGTCTGCACGCCGGCAAAACCGGTTGACCCGGGCTTTGAGCTACGGGTTTGTGACTATGCCCCGGGATATCGGCAAGGCGCTGATGGTGGGGTTGATCATTTCCGGGGTCATTTCCGCGTTTGTACCGGATGATTTTTTTGCCGGTGTATTCGGGACGGGGATTGGCGGTATGCTGATCATGATGGCCGTTGGTATTCCGTTGTATGTGTGCGCAACCGGCTCGGTGCCGGTTGCCGCCGCACTCATGCTGAAAGGCGTTTCGCCGGGTGCGGCGCTGGTTTTCCTGATGACCGGTCCGGCCACCAATGCGGCGACGTTGGCCATCATCTGGAAAGTCCTGGGGAAGAAGACGCTCGTGATTTATCTCCTGACGTTGGCCGTGTGCGCACTGATTTGCGGCTTGCTGTTGGATTATTTTTTTCAGGTGACCGGTCTGCCCGTGCATCATCATGATGGGCATACCATGATCCCCGGGATTGTGAACAACGTCAGTGGCGTGATCCTCCTGGCGGTGCTGGCCTGGGCGTACCTGAATAAATGCAGAATTTGCGATTAGTGCCTGATAACAAAGCTCGAAGATCCACGAATACAAGCCATGAACCACCAGGAACTGGAACGCAAATCGTCGGCACTGACGCTCTCGGACATGGAAATCTTCGTGTTCCCGGAGCTTGCCTACAGTTTGTTGTTGGCCAACCTGATGAGCCCGCGTATTTGGCGGTGGCGCGCAGACCCTTGGTTTGCAGGCCTAGAGACCATGACGCCCTACCGGCGCATCGTCCGACTCAAGCAGTACATCATGGAGCATTACGCCTTCAACCTGGACCTCGACACCTGGGGGCTGACAACCAAACAGCGGGAACTGAGCCGGTTTGCCGATTTTATTAATGCCGAGACCCTTACGCAATCCAACGCGCTCTTTGGATACGAGGGGGATAAATATTATTTTGACATGGATATCCGCAAGCATTTCGGACTCGACAAGTACGCGGGAGACGTTATTCCGTATTGGAAGACCGAAACTGTGGAGGCCATGGATGCCTTTCAGTACCGGGAGAATTATGCCGGTGGTGCCGGCGAGTGCGTGTCGCTGGCCGTGCTCTATGCGGCGGCGCTCTTCATTGTGGCGCGGATTCCGCTGAAGGACATTTTCCTAATGGCCACGCCGTTGCACTCCCAGAATTTTGTGGACGTGGGCGAAGGCGTTTTGACCAATAATCGACGACTGGTGACCAAGGCCATGTGGTTTAACGGCACCGCCCTCTCGGCCCAAGCCCGCCGTGCGTTGGAAAACGAGCGCGTGACCTTGGTGGCCCACGAGACCGGGTATGTGCACATCCTTTTTCCGGAAGCCACCATTCAGCCTCAAGCATATGCCGATTTTACCGAGCGCCTGCGCCGGTTCCTGCAGATCGGCCTGACGGATGAGATGCTGGGCAACTACATTCGCCACCGCCGCGATATCCAGAAATGCTTCCAAATCCGTTATCCCATCCATGGCGTGGACCATTATATCGGCGCCGAGCGCGCCTTTGCGTTCGAGCAGGGCAGTTCGTTTAAGGTCACCGATGCGACCCGGAACAAATTGCTGTCTGAAATAGAAGTGGAATACTTTTCGCGTGAGCTTGTGCCAAACGGCATTGTGCTTAACGACTTGGAAGACTATCTTCGCACCCATCGGGTGAATTTGAACAATGCCGCCGATGTGGAGGCCCTGCGGAAGCAGTTTTCCTGCGGCTGTCTGAATGCCGCCGTGGCGATTGAGGGCCTGATTCGTTTCTGCCGGACGGTTCCCCGGATTCCGGATATCCGGGGAAAAACCGTGCGCTCGGACCCCTCGCCTTTAGCAATTACCCTTGATATGGATCGTCAGGCCTTGATTGCCCGGTTGGAAGCGATCCGTCCGAAAAACGCGGTGGCGAACCTGGCTTTCTATGCCTACCGCGATCTTGCCCGCACGGAACCGGAGCCGTTTCTGCTGGCGGCCCTGGAGCGCAATCCCGTCTCGATCGCCGGCACTGCCACGCTGACGGAAGAACAAGTGCTTAAGCGTGTGGTGGACATGCCCAATGAATCAATTTATGACGGGCCCGGCCGGCTGGCCCAGCCCGATGAAGTTTGGAATTACGGTCGTGGCGATGGTGTGGAACGGGCGATCCTGCTGGCGAACATTCTGCATGCGCGTGTACCGGAAAAGAAGATCGCGATCGAGGTCGCGCCCACGGCCGCCAGGCTAATCATGGATGGCCGGGAGGCGGAATTCAAATCCTCCAAGCAGTTAAAGCAACAGGTCTGGCCTTTGGCCCCCGATCCGCGCGTAAGCGCGCAGATCGGGAATGGCTGATGGTTTATGGTGAATGGTTAATGCGGCACAGACAAAGTCCGCTTGAACTTGGAGCGAAAGACCGTAGCTCGCGATCAATCAAGACCCACTTGAGCTTGCATTGCCAATCAAGGTTGCGTGGTCTTGCGGTAAAACTCTGTGTGGCTCAATTCATGAACCATCGACCATTAACCATTATCCGTGCGGATTTTAGGCTTGCCTGTCCAACCGCAATGTTTATGATCATCAACCATAACTGATCGAGAATCCCTGTTACACGGCCGGAGGTGCTTCATGGCGAAAATTGGTATTATCGGCGGATCGGGCATTGACGATAATCTGCATCTGACCCAGGTGAACCGGAGCAAACTGCATACGCCCTACGGCGCCACGTCGGATCTGGTGATCACGGGGAAGTTACAAGGGATGGATATCGTTGCCCTGCCGCGCCACGGCGCCGATCACCGAATCATGCCGTCGCTGGTCAATTTCCGGGCGAATATCTGGGCCTTCCGGGAACTTGGGGTTACCCACGTCATTGCCACAACTGCCTGCGGCAGTCTGCGCGAGGAAATCGAACCCGGCCACCTGGTGTTCATTGACCAGTTCATTGACCGCACCACCCGCCGCGCCCAGACATTTTACGAGGGGATGACCGTCTGCCATATCCCGATGGCCGAGCCGTTCTGTCCCCAACTCCGCAAGCTGTTTTCGAAAGTCGCCACCGAACTCAAGATACCCCACCATGATCGGGGCACGGTGGTGACCATCGAGGGCCCCCGTTTTTCGACCAAGGCCGAAAGCCGGATGTTCCAGATGTGGGGCGGTGATGTGATCAACATGAGCACGGTGCCGGAGGTGGTCCTGGCCCGGGAAGCCGGCCTCTGCTATGCGGTCATTGCCATGAGCACGGATTACGATTGCTGGCATGAATCGAAGGAATCGGTCACCTTTGAGCTGATCCTGAAGACGATGGCAACCAACGCGGCAAATGTGCTCCGGATGTTTCCGGGAGTGATTCGCGGGATCCAGGATGCCGGCCCCTGCGATTGCCGGAAAGGGTGTAACGTCAACAGCCTGTGAAGCTGAGGTGCCTGGATATGCCGATTTATGAATATGAGTGCGGGGAATGCCGGAAAAAGTTCGAGCATCTTCAGCGCCGGCTGGGGGATGTGCCGACGCAATGTCCGCATTGCGCCGGCAGGAAGCTGAAGAAAGTGTTATCGGGTTTTAGCGTATCGGTGCCTAGCGGGGGACATCAGCACGAGCCCTCGGCCGCCTGCGCATCATGTTCCCACGGGAGCTGTCCACACAGCGGCCATTAGCCTGAATGATTATGAATCATTCACCCTGCGGACTTCGACTACGGCCTGATGACAGGCCTTCGCTCAGGGCTAACCTTGAGCAAGCCCTGAGTGGAGTCGAAGGGCGCGTCGAAATCCCGATACGCTTTGCGATCGGGATGACTATGAATGAAAACGAAGTTTTCATGAATGAGTCAGGTTAGCAATGCTCCAATCCCTCCAGATCAAAAACCTGGCCTTAGTTGATACCCTCAATGTGGAGTTCGAGTCCGGATTGAATGTGATTACCGGGGAGACGGGGGCAGGCAAGTCCATGATCGTTGGCGCCCTGAATCTGCTCCTGGGCGAACGTGCCGATAAAACTCTCCTGCGCACCGGTGCAGACCAGTGCGTCGTTGAGGCTGTATTCCAGATGGCCCGGCCGGACGAACTCCATGCGCTACTGCAGGCAAGCGGAATCGAGTGTGGCGCCGAGGATCGGCTCATTGTTAAACGCGCGTTTACCGCTTCCGGGGCCGGCCGGCAATTCGTCAATAACAGTCCTGTAACGCTCCAGGTGTTGAAACGCATCGGCGAACTGCTGGTGGATATGCACGGGCCCCACGACCACCAATCCTTGCTGAGTGCCGATTTCCAATTGAATGTCCTGGATGCCTTTGGCCGCCTCGAAAAGGAGCTTGCCGCTTACCGCGCGGAGTACGATTGCCAACAGGCCTTGCTTGCCCGACGCCAGGCGCTGACTATCGGCGAAGCGGACATTGCGCGCCAGGTTGACCTGCTCGCTTTCCAGGTCAGGGAACTGGAAGCGGCTGCCCTGCGCGAGGAAGAAGAGGCCGAGATTATCCGTGAGCAGAACGTGCTGGGCAATGCCCAGGCCATTCTGCAATGGGCCGAGGAAATTCGCCAGGTGTTGACCGAGGCCGAGGAGAGTGCCTTTAATCGACTCGCCGCGGCGCAACAAGCTCTCGATAAGCTGGCGGCGCTGGTGCCTTCCGCGGCCGGCTGGAAAAGCGAAGCGCGGACCTTGGCGGAGCAAATCCAGGACCTCTCCGCCGGTGTCGGTGCGTTGGCCCGGAACATTGAAGGCGATCCGGGTCGCTTGCAATGGCTGGATGATCGGCTGGCGGTCTATCAGAAGCTTAAACGAAAATACGGCGCTTCGGTGGCCGATCTGTTGAAACTGCTTGACCAAACCCGGGAGCGCCTGCGTGATCTGCAGACTCGGGACGAGCAGGTGCGAAAGCTGGATGCCGAACTTAACGCCGGACGCCAGCGGCTGGAAGCGCTGGGACAGGCGCTCCGCCGAAAGCGCGAACCGGCGGCCAAGCAGTTGGTGAAAGCCATAACCGCGGAACTCCAGGACTTGGGATTCGAGAAAGCGGCCTTTGCCATTGCGTTTAGCCCCGGCGAGCCACGCGCAGACGGGATGGATACTCTGGACTTTACCTTTGCGCCCAATCCGGGCGAGCCCCAGCGCCCTTTGCGGGCTATTGCGTCCAGCGGGGAAATGTCGCGCGTCATGCTGGCGGTCAAGACCGTACTGGCGGAGCATGACCGTATTCCTGTTCTTATCTTTGATGAAATTGACGTTAATATCGGCGGAAAAACGGCTCGCCGCGTGGGTGAGAAACTGGCCGAGGTGGCCCGCCGTCGTCAAGTCCTCTGCATTACACATCTGCCCCAGGTGGCCGTGCACGGCAATGTCCAGTTCGCGGTTGAAAAACGGGTGCAGAACGGGCGTACGGTGGCGCACATTATTAAGCTTGACAGCCCAAGTCGGATTGAGGAAATTGCGCGCATGTTGGGCGGTCGTGACACTACCCGCGTGACGCTGGATCATGCCCGCGAGCTGTTGGAAAAAGCGTCAGCCAATATCGTTTTGAAGGCTGTTGAAGCAAGACCCCAAAGAAAGGAATCAGGATCATGACGGAAGGGAAATCAAAACTGGCGCTGTTAGGCGGGTCGAAGGCCGTAACTCAACAGGAACGCGACATGTTCACATGGCCGATCCTCACCAAGGAAGAAGATAAGGCCGTGCTGGAAGTCCTGCATAACCGGTCCATGTCCGGCAGTGATGTGACCATGGCGTTTGAGAAAGAATTTGCGGCCTGGCAGGGCGTGAAGTACGCAATGGGTTCTTCCTGCGGGACAGGGGCTTTACATTCCGCCATGTTTGGTTGCAAAGTGGGGGTGGGCGATGAAATCATTTGTCCGAGTTTGACCTATTGGGCATCCTGCCTGCAGGCCTTTTCGCTGGGCGCCACGGTCGTGTTCGCGGAAATAGAGCCCCATTCCCTGTGCCTGGATCCCAAGGATATCGAGCACCGCATTACGCCGCGCACAAAGGCCATTGTGGTCGTTCATTATCTCGGTTATCCGGCGGACATGGACCCGATCATGGCCATTGCCCGCAAGCACAAGATCAAGGTCATCGAGGACGTATCACACGCGCATGGCGGCCTCTACAAGGGCCGGCGGGTCGGTACGATCGGCGATGTAGCCGGATATTCCCTGATGAGCGGAAAGTCGCTGGCTGCTGGCGAGGCGGGGATCCTGACGACCAATGATACGGAAATATACGAGCGGGCGGTGGCTTTCGGGCTTTATGAGCGCAATAATGCCAATACCATGCAGACGGAAGCGCTCAAGCCGTTTGTCGGCTTACCCCTGGGCGGTTATAAGTACCGAATGCACCAGATGAGTTCCGCCGTGGGGCGCGTGCAATTGAAACATTACGATGCGCGCATAGCTGAGATCCAGAAGGCCATGAACCTGTTCTGGGACCTGCTGGAAGGGGTTCCCGGCATTAAGGCCCATCGCCCGCCGCAAAACTCCGGAAGCACGATGGGCGGCTGGTATGCTGCGCACGGACTGTATCAATCGGAAGCGTTGGAAGGCCTGTCAATATTGCGGTTCACCGAAGCAGTTGCGGCGGAAGGCGCCGTTTGTTATGCAGGCTGTAACGCACCCCTGCATTTGCATGCACTGTTCAATACCTGCGATGTCTACGGCCACGGCAAACCGACGCGCATCGCCAATACGGATCGCGATTTGCGCCAACCGAAGGGTTCACTGCCGGTGACGGAACAGATCAACAACCATGTGTATGGTATTCCCTGGTTTAAGCATTATCGTCCGAATTATATTAAACAGCAGGCGAACGCCTATAAGAAGGTGGCCCGCTATTACAAGGAACTGCTTGAAGGCGATACCGTCAAAGGTGTTGTTGAGGGTTCCTCACACCTCTCCCGGCGGTAAAAGGCAAAGAGGTAAGCGCTTAGGGGTAAACGCAAAGAGCCGGAACCAGTTCACTATGCAATTATGACGTGACTAACTATGCGTATATCAGCTGAGGTAGCCGACGTAAAGTCGGCTCTACATGGTTGGAATTCATCTAAAGGTAGAGCCGGTTTTATACCGGCTATGCGTTACAACTTCCAGCGCTCGTGGCAGACGATCTGCTCTAACGGCAAGCGGCTCTTGGCGCGGAGCGTATCGGCCGGATAGCCCATTGTCAGCAATTCCACCACGCGTACCGGGGTTGGAATACCGAGAATAGTTTTGACCTGTTCCTCGTAAAACGAACCCACCCAGCAGGTGCCCAGCCCCTCTTCCACGGCTTGAAGCGCCATGTGCTCCATGGCGATGGCCACGTCAATCGGATAGGCCAGGTGCCCACAGCGCATGACGTAATCCGAAATCACACTACAGCAGACGATAATAACGGGCGCTTCGCCGACGAAGGCCTGGTTGTTTGCCGCCACGCATAACTTCCTGCGTGTATCCGCGTCTTGGACGACGATAAACCGCCATTCCTGCATGTTCTTGGCTGAAGGCGCCAGCCGCGCGGCTTGCAGAATGGTTTCCAGTTTTTCCTTTTCCACGGGCCGTTTCTGGTACGAACGCACTGAATAGCGCTGTTGAATCTGTTTGAGCAATGCCATGGTTAAACTTCCGCTAACAGTTTTTTGAGATAGGCGACGGTTGCGGCAATGTCGCGGTTCTGCTGGTCTCCCGAAATCTCGCGCTCGATAATAAACTCGCCGGTGAATCCGATTTCGCCCAGGCGCCGCACGAACTCAGGGAAGCGGACACGCCCTTTGCCCACCTTGACTTCCTTTCCCAGTTGCATGGGATCGGTCGGATAAAGTCCATCCTTGGCATGGATGTTGCGGACGAACGGGCCAAACACATCCAGGGCATCAATAGGGTTGCCTTTGCCGTAGAGAATCAGATTGGCCGGATCCAGGTTGATCCCCAGGTTTGGCAGACCCACGGCCTGGATCAAACGCAACAGGGTCACGGGTGTCTCCTGCCCGGTCTCAAACCAGAATTCCAGCCCCAGGTTTTTCAAATGGTCCGCGATATGCCGTACAGCTACCACGATATCCTGAAAAGCCGGATCACATGCATTCTCCGGAATGAATCCCAAGTGCGTGATGACCGCTTTGACGCCCAGGGCTTTGGCAAAGAGACCCGCTTGCATTAGTTCCTGCATGCGCTGGTAGCGGTAGGCTGGCGGCACAAAGCCCAGCGTGGCAGGTCCTTCGGTAAAATTCCACGCGCTGGGCCCTGAGTATCCGGACCAGAGGGACGTCATGTGAATGCCGCCGACTTCCGCTTCCCTGCGGACCTTTTTTGCCAGCATGTCGGTCCACAGGGTGGGGTCCCAACTGCACAGTTGACAGACATTCAAACCATGCTGTTTCATTTGCGCAAAACAGCTTCGATCCGCGTGCAGTGAAGCTAACACCCCGATTTTGTTGTTCATAATAATTCCTTGTTTTGATGCGTCTTTCTGATGGTTGTTGAAAATTGCCTTTCACTGAGGCACACTCTTGTGCCATCTCACGAATAGCGTATTCATATCGAAATCAAGGCCATGGTCAATCAGAAAATGCATTCGACACAACATCCGGTGGATACGCGGCCCCTCGAATTGCTGGCGCCCGCCGGTGGACTGGAAGCGGGCTATGCGGCCATCCATTACGGCGCCGACGCCATTTATCTCGGGTTGCCCCGGTTTTCCGCCCGGGCCGAGGCCGCGAATTTTTCGTTCGAAGATGTGGCCGCCATTACC
>VSJD01000087.1 GCA_008636095.1 Kiritimatiellota bacterium
GGCTACGCCCATTCGTGTGAAGTACGACGGCGGGTTTATGTGACGGTCAACACCCTCATTCAGGCGGGCGAATTGGATGAGCTGGTGGAAGCCCTGGCCGCGGTTGCCGCGCTCGGCGTGGATGCGGTCATTGTGCAAGACCTGGGGGTGTATCGTATCCTCCGCCGGCATTTCCCTGAATTGCGCCTGCATGCCAGCACCCAGATGGCCATCCATAACCGGCCGGGTGTGGAGTTGGCCCGCGAGCTGGGCTTTGCCCGCGTCACGTTGGCCCGTGAACTTACCCTGGAGGAATTGACCGACATCGCGGCCCTGCCGGGTATTGAAACCGAAGTTTTCATTCATGGCGCGCTGTGTTACGGCTACAGCGGCCTGTGCCTGTATTCCTCGCATCTGCTGGGCCGCAGTGGTAACCGCGGCCGCTGTGCCTATCTCTGTCGCGACCAGTATCGCCAGGGAACTGAATGCCAATTTATCTTCTCCATGAAAGACTTGGCTTTGCCGGAGTTTGTGCCGCAACTCCGCCGTGCCGGTGTGACGGCCTTGAAAATCGAGGGCCGCATGAAAAGTCCGCTGTATGTGGCCGCGGTGGTGAATTATTACCGCCAATTGCTCGACGGCAAACTTACGGCGGAAAAGGCCAAAGTGCTGGCCGCCGATATTCAAACCATTTTCAGCCGACCCTGGACGAACCTGTTTCTGTCCAACCGCTGGAACCGGAATGTGATCGATCCGGAATATGTTGGTCACCGTGGTTATCCCATCGGGCGGGTCGAAGAAATTGTGCGCCTGCGATCCGGGGAGGTGCGCCTGCGGTTTCATTCTTCCCAGCCGCTTGAAGTTCACGACGGTCTCCAGATGGATGTGCCCGGGTTGCCGCGGCCTTATGGGTTTGCCGTGGAGCGCTTGCGCGTGCTGGATGGCGCCGCCGGCGAACCGGCCGCCGCCGGCGAACCGGCCGTTGCCGGCGCGCAAAGGGGGTTAGTTTTCGAGGCGCCCGTCGGCGCGCTCGTTGAGGTTGCCTTGCCGGGCGATCATCCCGAGATTCCGCAAGGCGCTGTGGTCTATTGTGCCTCCTCGCAGGAAATCAAGCGGCGCTATCGCTTTCAAAAACCGAAACCCGGCCTGTTCCGGATCCGTTACCCTGTGAGTTTCGAGGTCCATATCGCTCCTGACCGGATTAGGGCAACCGCCGCCCTGGTTGGTGGAGCGGCGCTTCCACGCCAGGAGTGTGGCTTGCGGCAAACTTGTCCTGCTGACAGCGGTAGCGCCGGTGCGGTAGTAGCGACGATTGAGGCCTCAGGTCAATTTCATGTTGCGCGCGATGCCGATCAAATGCGCGTGGCTGTCGAGCAGGCGTTCGGCAAATTGGGCGCCACCCGGTTTGCGGCGGCCCAAGTAACCATGCACAATCCCCAGGCGTGCTTTGTTCCGGTTTCGCTCCTTAACCAGGTACGGCGGCAGATAACCGACCAGCTGGAAGCGCGCTATCAGGAGGCCTTGAAAGTTGGCATAACCCAAGTCAAGGCCGCGTTAGCGATTGCGCCCATAGCCCCCTTACCAACGCCAGTCGCGTCGCGAGCCGTTATCCGGTGGTGCCTGAAAACGGACCAGAGCACCTGGCTGGATGCCTTTGAGGATGTGGACTGGCGGGACGTGGACGAAGTCGTGTTGGAAGTGCCGCCGGATGCAACAAACGCGTTTGATGCGGAGATGCACCGTCTGGCCGAAGGCATCGGTTCGGCGTGCCTGCGACTGGCCTTGCCGGTGATTGTGCGGCGGTGGGAATATTCTGCGCTTCAAAAAACTATCCGGCGCTTGATCGGCGCCAACTGGCGCCGATGGCAGGCGGCCAATCTGGGGGCCTGGGGTTTGCTTTGCGCTGCGGGCGCGGAGAGGCAAGGGGTCGAACTCGATATATCGGCCGACTGGCCGATGTACGTGTTAAATCATGTGGCGGCGGAACAGGTGCTGGCGCTGGGCGCGACGCGCCTGACTCTTTCGCCGGAAGATGACGGCGCCAACCTGCGGCGTCTGCTGGCTGTGTTGGGCAACAAGGCGGAGGTGATTGTGTATCAGGATACGCCACTCATGATTTCGGAAGCCTGTGTGTTCCCCGCGGTCGGTTGCGACCGGCGGGGAACCTGCCGCTCCGGGGAGCCGGGATTCGGCGTGCCGTTGCTGACTTCATCGTTCGGGGAACAGGTGCGGGTGATCAACCGGCATTGTCGCATGGTGGTCATCCATGAAAAACCGTTTTGCTTAGGCCCGCATATTCCGGCGTTGACCTCGGCCGGCGCGCGGATCCTGCGGGCGGATTTCATGTATCGCTCGTACACTGGCGAACAGGTACGCGCCATCTGGCGCCGCCTGCGCGCGGGCCAGGCGATCCCCGGCACGCATGAGAGTAATTTCAAGCGTGGCTTGAGGTAAAGCTGACGGCAAGCCTATCCGTAACATTATTCATCCCCTATGGGCGGCTAATGAAACAGGGTCTATTGTTCTTGCCGTTTTTTTATTGGGCATTTAATGGTTCAAAAAAACGATATTGAAACCTGCGTGGAAAGAAGGCAAGGTTGACAGTTCTGTTCTGTTGTGATTAGCCCGCATATTTCACAAGAATGGCGTTCTTGTTCATATGCGCTTGTCAGAGCGCGATTTGCGCTCTGACAGGTTTCGACGCGGTGCTTTGCCCCTTGCTCAAGGCTAACCCGGGCGTAATCCTGAGCGTAGGCCCGGAGGGCCGGAGTCGAAGCCCGCCAGCCCTGAGCGGACCTGTGGTGAGCGTAGGCGAACCAGTCGAAGGGCAGGGCGGATATTTCACGCCAAACGTGAAATATCCGGGTTAGCGGCTATAAAACAATCTTATTGCAGAGTGTAACTCAAGAAAGGATGTGCAATGAAAATCGGTATTGCCGCTTGGGGATTGGATGTGTGGGACGGCGGGTGTTTTGATATTGAGGAGCGCTTGGCCCGGCTCAAGAAAATCGGCTATGCAGGGATTGAGCGGCTTGAGGCGATTTCAGCCGATCAGGCGATCAGTCAGGCTGGGACGTATCGTCGGCTGGGCATGGACTTTACCACCTGTCGGGGCCCGACGCCGGCCGTCTCCATCGAATGGACGGCCGCGCTGGGCAAGGCGTATGTCTGGACCAATGTGACCGGCAAGGATTTTGACACATTCTGCCGGCAGGTGAATATTCAGGCCAAGGCGTGCGCCCGCTTCGGCATCCAGGCTGGAATTCATAATCATTTGGGTTCGCCGGTAGAATCGCAGGCCCAGTTGGAGGAGTTTCTGAAGCGCTGCCCGGAGTGCGGCCTGGTTCTGGACACGGGTCATCTGGCCGCTGCCGGTGGTGACCCGATCGCCATTGTCCGGCGGTATGCCAGTCGTCTGCTGGCGGTTCACGTAAAGGACTGGCTGATCAAAGATGCGAGTATTGGACTGGATCGCTATTGGGAGCGTGGTCGTTTTTGCGAACTGGGGGCCGGGAATATCGGCCAGGATCATAAAGCGTTCGTGAATGAGCTGAAAAAAACGGACTATGACGGCTGGGTTTTCGTGGAACATGATACGCACTTGAGGGACCCCATGCTGGACCTTGTCGTCAGCCGCGAGTATCTTCGGTCGGCGGGAATTTAACCCGCGAAACATCTCCCTGAAAGGAATAATTCTTGAATACGCAACCAATCCGGTTGGGACTTGTGGGCCTCGGACGGGCCGGCTGGGGCATGCACTGCACGGAACTCAAGGGCAAGGAGACGATGTTCACGATCGTAGCGGCTTGTGATGTCATCCCTGAGCGTCGGAAACGCATGGTTCAGCAATACGGTTGCCGTGTGTATGCCCGGATTGAGGATTTGATTGCCGATCCCCAGGTGGAAGTGGTGGATATTACAACGCGTTCCTGTGATCATTACAAACACGCCAAGCTGGCCTTAAAAGCCGGCAAGACTGTGTTCCTTGAAAAGCCCATGTGCCATACCTATGCCCAGGCGCTTCAGCTTCAGAAACTGGCGCACACCCACAAGGGATGCCTCTATATCCGGCATAATCGCCGATTTGAGCCGGCGTTTCAGCACATCCGCGAGATTATGGCCTCCGGCCTTCTGGGGCAGGTGTATGAAATTAAACTCCGGCGCGTGGGCTACCAGCGCCGGGACGACTGGCAGACCTTGAAACGATTTGGCGGCGGCCAGCTCTTGAACTGGGGTCCGCATCTGATTGACCACGGACTCCGTCTGCTGGAAGCGCCCTTGAAGCGGGTGTGGAGCGACCTGAAACTTGTGGCCGCCGTAGGCGATGCCGAGGACCATATCAAACTGATCCTTACCGGCGCCAACGGTCGAATCGTGGATATTGAAATCAGCGGCGGTGCGGCCATTAGCGAACCAGAATGGCTGGTCTGGGGTACGCGGGGTGCGCTTTCCTGCACCGGCAATACGCTCACGCTGAAGTATCTGGACCCGCGCCAGCGGCTCAAGTCCCGCCAAGCCGATTCGGGCACGCCCGGTACCAGTTTCGGTGATCCGGAAACTCTGCGCTGGATTGAAAAGACCATGCCGGTGAATCCCAAGTGCAAAGTGAATATGAGCACGATATGGGAGGAGTTGTACCGGGCTATCCGTCAAGGCGTACACTTTCCCATCAATCTGGCGGAGGCCGTCAAGGTTATGAAAGTCATTGCAATGGCCCGTAGGCCAGCCGCCGGATTTCGCGTTTTTAACGGGTGACCCGATGACCAGTGAAGACGTTAGCCTCTTTTGCAGGAATGTTTGTAGTAGAGGTAAGACAGGACCAACAGCAGTATGGCAGGAATAATATCCCCGGCAATAAACTGGAAGTTGTAAGGCGCATAATTGTGGTTGACGATGGTCTCGCGCAGATGGCCCCAGCCGGCAAGCAGTAGAAAAAGTGCCCAGCCAATCCCTGCGGCCAACGCAAACCCTCCCTTGAACCATGCTGAAAGCAATCCGATAACACCCCAGCAGCCATCGTGATAGCCAACTTCAAGCTGGAAGGGGTTACCTTTTGGCCAGCCTATTTTGTCCGCAATCATGTCTGAAAAAAATACGTGAGGTATAAAACCAAGCAGTATGCCATTTAGGCCCACGGACACAAATATCACCGGCAATAGTAATCTTTCGTAAAACACAGCTTTGTCGGATTTATATTTGTACGCCCTGGCAACGCCTATGGCCAACCCTAAAGCTGTAAGAAATAAAAGTATCATACGTTTTGCCTGCACTTCGGAATTACGAGTTTTTTAGACTGGTATTTATTTTCCGTATTCCTCGTCGTTTGTCAAGAAGAAGGGCGACAGAAGAAGGAGGCCCTGATCGGAAAGATGAATCCGACGTGGGCGGATTTGGCCGAGAGTGTGCTCGGACTCGGGTCGACACCCGCGCCGGGTGGAAGAGGACAGAGATCCCTCGACAAGCTCGGGATGACGGCAGGGGTGGAGCGGTAGGATATCGCCGAGGATAGCACTCAATGCAAAATCCCACGCTAAACCCGGAAGGGCCAAGTCCTTTCCTTCATTGTTTCTTCAACTTTTCACTTACGTTCGGTTCTCCCTCGCTTCGCGTGTCTCCTTGTTTCACAGGCACTTAGTTAGTGTTGAACGCCCCATCCGGAAAATATAAAACTGACATGTAATAAGCTAGCCAACGGTCACAGATGGATACATAGAGTGGCGACTGATAAGAAATCTCTTTTCAGGTAGCATGGACACCCGCCCATCGAAACCGACCTTTGTAGCAGGCTCCTTCGCAATAGCGCCAATTTTACCACTGCTCACTGGTAGATTCCTGCCATTGTTTATCAACGGCGCACGGCGGTGTTGCCCAATCTTGATACTTCTGCTGCGGCGGATTCAAAACATGCCGTGTCATTTGGCAGATAAGCTCAGTTTCTGCTGAAGCTCAATCATGGGATTCTGGCTCACTGTGAGAAAACCTTCTGAGCTTCGGTCGAGATCCGCAATAAGTAGTATGATTATCGAAAACGCAAGGGCCAACGCCAGACTTATCAAAATATTGGCGACACCTTTACGTCCGAAGTCATACCCTACCGCCCACATCGTCAGCATTGTCACAAAATAGAGCGCTAACCAGATGCTTCCGGGAATACGATATCGCAGGGCTACCGTCACGCGTTGCGCATGGAGGTCAAAGACCTCGTTCAATGACTGGATGTAGAGTCCAAGCAATATTGAATTGTTGTTTTGTCCCGCAAAGGCGGTTACTTGAGACCAAAGTTGCTCATGCAACATTTCCGAATCCACCAACGCCTTCGACAGCTTCTCGGGATTCCGGGTTGCCTCCACTAGAATATCCACATATTTCTTTAGAAGATTTCGAGCCGCAACGCTCTGGGGGTAAGCGAGAAAATCAGCGCGCAAAAAGGCTGTGCCTATGGCGTTGACTTCATCTAACAATAACTGCTTGCGAGCATCGAAGCGGGTAGATGCAATACCAAAGGTGAACGCCAGTATGAAGGCGAGCAGGCCAAGCATGGCGCCGATAAGCGTTCCTACCGGGGCCTCCTTTTCGCTCTTCTTGTGTCGTCGGGTGTAGCTACCCATGCCGAATCCACATATAACCGAGAGGAAGACAATGGCGACTGTTATGACATACAACAACAAGAGGGGAATATTGTCGAACAATAGATCGATTTGCATAACCGTACTGATCTCCTTTCCGATAACAGCCAAGGTTTATAACGAGCTTTTTGGCGCGTATGCGGCAATAAGCTCAATTGTCTTGTATACGCCCGGCATGGGCGCAAACTAATGGGGTCGGGGTTTAAGTCCCCTACAGGAGGTCAGCATATATGAGCTGTTGGCGAAAGACAAGGTTGTAACTGTGAAGGTCCGGCTGAAGCCGGCCTTTGCCTGCGACGGGGCTGCGGCGGAGAACTCACGACTTTTTGGACCCGAACACGTCTTTTAACTATGCCATCTGCTGATTTCGAAGTGTAATCGCTTCATAACCTGTTGTTTTGTCAGCCAGTTTTTCGATAGGTCCAGTAATGTCTCATTCGCCGTCGCCCCTGCCCATTTCCGGGCCTCCCTGCATACGAAATGGACAAAACCGGGCGCATGATCTATTATCAATAAAAAAACCGGTTAGCGCTTTCCCTGATTCGGAAAGTGCGGCCGGTTCAACTCGGCTTTTGTTGTAAATTCCCGTTAAAACATGCAAAACGAAGACAACAAGACAGCAACTCTTTATGAGCGTGCCGGCCGGTCACAGGTGGTCATCCCGATCATGCTGGTTCTTGCCGCTTTATTTAATGTGGCCGCATTAATGGCCCCGTTTTACAAGGCCAAGCTGTTTTTAAATCCTCCTTATACTTTTACATTGCCTAATTCCGTATGGATGATGTGGGAGCAGCATTTCTTTTTTATCGCGCTGCTGATTTTTTCCTTTTCAATAGTATTTCCCTTGTTGAAGCTGACAACCCTTTTTTACATCTGGTTTTTCTGTAGAAATGCAAATAAAATGGAGCGTTTGATTACCATTGTAGGGCCGCTGGGCAAATGGTCGATGCTGGATATTTTTGTGACGATTATTCTCATGGTTCTGACCAACGACCGCTTCCTGATAACATCTTCTTTAAAAATCGGCGTGTACTTTTTCCTGGCCGCAATATTTTTGAGCATGACCTGTGCCCTGCGGATGGAAACATTGGTATTTGCCCAGGGGATCAAATCCCGGGTTCGCAAGATGCTTTTTATCCAAAGAATGGGCAATGTAAGCTGCGTGCGCCGTATAGCGATATTCATATTGCTGGTATTATCTTTAACGGCGCTGGTTCTGGCGATTAATGTTCCAGTCATAAGAACACATGATTTTTTCTTTGCTAATAACGAATACAGCATCCTCAGCGCAGTGCCGGCTTTGTGGGGCGCCAGCAAGGTGTTGACTTATTTTGTTGTTTTTACCCTGATTCTATGCCCGCTTCTGCACGTGGCGGGGCTGATGATCATGTGGGTGGGAAGATTAAAGCCCGAGTTCAGTTATAGAATCGAACGCTTCCTGCATGTCGTTTCAATATTTAATATGCTGGATGTTTTCTGCCTGGCGCTATTTGTCTTTATAACCGAAGGGGGCGAACTCGTTTTGACCGAGGCAAAAAGCGGGTTATTCCTGCTGCTGATTTTCCTGTTCGGTGCGTATTTAATCCCGATTATCATTAAAGGAACGCATGAAAATTATCTTCAATACATTAAGCAGCCCATAAAAACCATATTTGGATAATGTGTCCCTCTCTAAATGGTCCTCCCGATGGTCCTCATGCCCGAAACTGGTCAAAACAGCCCTGGATGACCAAAAATTTCCAGAATCACCACGGCTTCGTTCCCGACCTCTTGAAGAGTCGGGACTACGCCGGGTCGCGCGAGGAAAATATGGCCGTGCCATGCGTAGCCACTTGTGTGAAGCATAGCTGTGCCCTGCGTCTCGTCCGGCGACCTGTCCACCATAGCCTCCTGGCGACGGCGGAAGCCTTGGCGAAGACGGAAGCCCCGCTCGCGCCTCGGCGACTCTCGCCTGGGCGAAGCGCTCTGGCGGAGTCTGGAACCTCCGGCGGAGCCTGGGCGGGCAAAGCAGAGTTAGCATTGGGAAAAGATGATTGTTGAAACAAGTTCAAGCGGTCGCCTGAACCTTGTTGAAACCTGAATATATTCCAGCGATGAGAATCACGCTAAAGGCGTGACAAACCTGAACAGCATTACCGTTTATTCCGTCACCGGTTGGTACTCTGGGCCGCCGAAGAGGCCCCAGACTAATTGGTAATCTTGAGTTGAGAGGAATAATTCCCAGAAACCGGTGTCCTGATGAAATACGGCCGGATCAGCAAGACCATCGCCGTCATAATCCGCCGGAACCGACATGCCCCCTGCGCTTCCCAGAAAACTGTAACACACTGTGCCAGACATTAACACTTGCCAATAAGCCGTGCCGGGAGCATACACCGCCGGATCGGCTAACCCGTCACCGTCGTAATCGGCCGTGGCCGGCAGATAACCTGATCCTCCGAACGTCCCGGTCACAAGCGGCTGATAGCCTCTTCCGGATAAACTAATTACCCAGAGGCCGGTTGTCCGGTTATAAACCGCCGGATCAGCCAATCCGTCACCGTCGTAATCCGCCGCCACCGACTGGTATCCGGTCTCACCGAGGTATGCATCGCTAAGCGCATACTGTCTTGATGAAGCCTGCCCCAGCCAGTATCCATCCGTTTCGCGATAGACCATCGGATCAGTCTTGGAATCCCCGTCAAAATCGCATTGCGCCGCTGTGAACGCCGGTCCGCCGATGAAATATTCTTTTTCGATTTGTTCATTGGACGATAACCGCACATTCCACCAGCCGTTCAAATGACAATATATCGCAATATCCGTCAACCCGTCGCCGTCATAGTCCCCGGGCACCGTCAAGTCGCCGATGCTGCCAGCGTACAGCTCGCTGATGGGCGAGTACCGCTGTCCGGACAGGCACAACGCCCAGAGGTTCCCCCCCGCATGCCATATGGCTAAATCCGCCTTGCCGTCGCCATCATAATCATTCAGCGACCGGCCGGGTGAGTTGACGCCGCTGGTCTTTATTCTGACTGATCCGGCCGCCGTGGTTATATTGTTGGCAAGGTCCGGATCCTCCAGTGTGCTGAGGTGCCGCACCGTGACCTGCACCTGCTGAATCCCGCTCAAGTCCCCGCGCACTGTCAGTGAGTGCTTGGCCGAAGCAGTCAGTATAATCAATTTCTCCCCACCCGCGACCAGCGTCATGTTGCTCTGCGCCGAGCCGATCCAGACCATGGCCGCCGCACTCGTACCCATCTGGAAGTCAAACGCCACTCCAGCAGCGTTTAATGCGTCCGGACCCAAGTTCGCCAGCCGGAACGAAACCGTCCCGGCATGCGACGCGTTCGTCGCGTTCACCGGTAGATAAACCATGTCGCTCACGGCAATATCTGCTGTGCCCGTGGCCTCTTCCGGGTCCAGGGCGGCATAGCCCATGCCTACGTAACTCATCGGGCTGATCAGCGATCCCGTCTTGGCCCGCACCCAGTAGTAATAGGAGAGGATAGGGGAGATGGCGTAGTCGTCGTAGGTGTAGGTGGACGTTGAGCGTGAAGCGTCGAGTGTAGAGCGTAATGGCTGATCCATTCGGCGTTCGATGTTCGATGTTGGATGTTCGATGTTTGCTTGTTCAGTTCTGACAAGAGCGGTGTCTGCCGCGATGCTGG
>VSJD01000065.1 GCA_008636095.1 Kiritimatiellota bacterium
AAATCCTCGCCGCCGATACTCTCCCTCTGCGCCCAGGGCGTTCCGAACCTCGCGCTGTCAAAAAGAGGCTCAACCATTACCCTTGGCTCACTAAACCCAGACATATCTTTAAAGCTTCCCCACATAATGGCAAAACCGCTATCATTCGCCCACAAGTCATCTTAACTTAGCGCCATTCGGGTCAGCCCTCGAAATAATAGTTTACTATTTGTTTTGCGCGGCTGCGCTTTCCTTTCGCATATCTTCCAGCCGCACTTCGGCCTGCTCGTACTGCCGGCGTAACCGCCGGTCAGCGGCCAGTATTTCATCCATGATCGCGCGCGCTGTTTGCTTTACATGTGCCGTCGGATTGGCATAATCCGGATGCGGGTTTTAAAATAGGAATGTCCGGGAAAGACGCCATGCGCATCAAAATCCGATTAACCATCATTGCAGTCGCCATATTATCGGCACTGGCGCTCGGATTTTTGGGTGCATGGCGTTTTCATCAAAAACAGCAGGTTTTGTCCGCGCTGCCCATGCGTGTGCCCATTCTCATGTACCATGATCTGAGCGCGGCACAAGATCCGTCCACCGCCCGGGACGTTTGGACGGTGCAAGCCGGCAATTTTGAAAAACATCTCCAATCCTTGCAAGCGCAAGGTTACACCAGCATCCAGCCGCATGATCTGGCCGCGGCGTTGCAAGGCAGAAAAAAACTGCCGCGCAAACCGGTAATCATCACCTTCGATGACGGATTTCTCAGCAGTATGACGCTGGCCGAACCGCTGTTGAAGCAATACGGATTCCAAGCCATCGTTTACCTCATCACCGCCAGAACCGCCGACAGCCCGGAGCAAAGGCAGTTTTTCCGTGACGCACCCTGCCTGACCTGGACGGAAGTGCGCACCATGCTCCGGCGCGGCACGCTGGCTTTCGGCGTCCATTCCCACACCCACCCCGAGAAATCCGCCGACACCGCGGCGGAAATGACGGTCAGCCGGGATTTGTTCCGCGCCCGGACCGGCATCCGCCCGGATTCTTTTTGCTATCCGTACGGACAAGACGACGCCAACGTGATTAAGGCTGCGCGTGCCGCCGGTTATACCACGGCGATGATCTGCAATGATGCAGTGGCCGTGCTGGACCATGATACCAACCTGCTTGCGCTGCCGCGCGTTTCCGTTTTTGGCGGCGTGCAGAATTTTGTGGTGCAGGTCCTGCCGCCGGGACAAACCGGTCCTGATGCCGCGGGGAGGATTGTGCGCAATACGGGCCGGCCGCTCCCGGTGGCGCCGCGTCTGCTGGGCACAGGATTACCGGAGGAAGAAACATGGCTGCCGGAAATCCGCCTGGGGCCGGAACCCCGGGAATGGCGCTGGCCGATTTGCCCGGGGGCCGATTTGACAAAATTGCGCTTGGAAATCTGGGATCGCAACCGTATCCTATTGCTGTTGGCCGCACCGTGATATGAAGTAGGCGGTTGTTTTGTCCCCATGCATTTAAACACCTCTTTTTTTCGCCGCAATTGGCATCGCTGGTTGCTGGCCGGCATCATCTTGAGCGCCGTATTCCTGCGGTATGGCGGCTTTGACCGCCCGATGGAAATGCACCCAGACCAACCCATCATTGTGGGCTGGATAAATCAGACGGAGGAGGACGGATATTTAAAAAACAGCGTGTATCCCGGCGGGTTCTTTACACTTTTCAATCAATTCAGGCGCGCCGTCTATCCACTCGTCCAGTTGCAACAGCAATGGCGTTATCAGTTAGGCGAAATTGACCGGGTGATGCCGCCAGGCGGCATCAATTTTACCTTGGCCCGCCATTTCAATGTCTGGTTGGCCGGACTGACCTGTCTGCTGGTTTACCTGTTGGCCGTCACCGTTTCCGGCTCCAAGTGGGCCGGCCTTTTCAGTGCCCTGCTTTTTTGCTTTGCGCCAGACCATATCGACCACGCCCACTATGTCGAGACGGATATTGCCATGGTTTTTATGCTTGCCCTGGCCTTATGGCTGTGGGCGCGATTTGTGCAACAACGCACCGGGTGGCTGTTTGCCGTGGCCGCCTTGGCGTCCGGATTCGCCGCCGGTACAAAATACACTCTCCTTTGCCTGGCGCCCCTGGGATGGATTTTCAGTTTTTACCCCGCCACAACGCCCGCAACCCAAAAAAAATGGCGGCGTATTTCGGTTTTGCTGTTATGTGCCACGGCTCTGTTTGCCATGGGGTTCGCGCTGGCCAGTCCGGCGGTCATGGATTGGAATTCTTTCCACGCAGGTTTGCGCGGGCAGGGCGCGCGCGTGTATGGCGAAGGCGTTACGCTCATGGGTCAAGCCCGCGGTGAGTCTTTGATACGGTTGCGCAGTCATTGGCTGTGGGTGCGCGGATCCTTGGTGCCTTTGGGTTGGGGCAGCCTGCTGGCCGCCGCCATGGGGTTGTTGATCGCAGGCACACCTGCCTACCGCCGATTCTGGCCCGTTTTAATTGGATTCCCGCTGTTTTATCTTTATTTTTTACTGTTCAAGGCGCCATGGATACGCTCCCAGGAGGTCATGAATTTTTTGCCGGCGTGGGCCGCGCTGGCCAGCCTGGCGCCCTATTATTTATGGCGGCATTGGCAACTGCCGGCCGCCCGGCGCCTGGGACGGTTGGCGGCGGTGGTCTTGCTTCTGGCTACTGCCCTGCCGGTCATACACACGGGGTTGCTGGTGGCATCCCTTTATAAATGGCCCGATACCCGCTATTTGGCCAACTACTGGCTGCAACGCCACCTGCCGCGTGACAGCGCCTTGGGCTTGGAGCGTTACACTGAACCGGCGCATCTGAATGTCGGCCGAACCGCCAAATTCATCCACAAGGTTGAAACCGCCGGGCCGACCTTATTTGAAAACCGGAGATTTGACTGCATCCTCCGCAATCCGGTGTCCAACGAACGCGGCACCCGCCATCCGCTAACCGGGGAACGCTACCCGAAATACCAAGCCGCGTTCGAAGCTTTCACCAATCAAGCAACACTATTGTGCAAGTGGGGTCTTCTACCGCCGGACACTTCCAAATTGCCTTTCTTATTACCCCAATTTGAACTGTGGTGGTTGGCTGCACCCGCTCCGGCCCTGGCCTTGCAATTGCCCATCGCCCAACCCGGCTATATCAGCCGGCGCGGCCGGGAAACGTTTTTCCGCGCCGGACATGAACTGGGCAGTGCGGAGTTGCTGCTGATTGATAAATATCCGCGGCAATGCGCCTTTGGCGGACCGGACCAATTGCCCCGCCCCGTCTTTGTGCTGATCAACACACTGGAACGACCAACCGATTTCCAGTTGCGCGGATTCGGACGCCGCATCCATCGCCGGCTGGCGCCGTACGAAGCCGCGGTGTTGCCGTTGCAACGTCCGTTCTGGCGGCCGGGTCTTGACGTTTTTGAACGGCTCACGGTCGCGACCCGGCCGGAGCCCCACATTAAATACGTACCCTGCCTGTTGCGGACGGCCTTTGACGCACCCGCCGCCGCCGCCATCCTGCAACAAACCGGCCATATGCGCCAGGCGCTTGACCTGTTAATGACAACGCCCGTAACGCCGCCAACGGAACAAATAACCGCCCTGATTTATCCGCTGGCCGTCGCCAACGCGGAATGGGATTTAGCCGATCAATGGGCCCGGCGGGCTGGCGAACTTCAGGCGCAGCTGCAACAGGCGTTGACCATGCCGCCCGAGGCAATCAGCGTCAACCAAATCAACGGATATTTTTACAATCAATGCGCGCGCATCCGTATTTCCACGTCCGCTGCCAATGCCCAAGTTGCCATCCAAAGCGACTTGGCTGGCAGTCCGGATGATTTTCAATCGCTGCCGCCCGGCACGACCATGGAATTGCCCGCGCGCCTGGCGCGCGGCGTTTACACCATTACCATGGTGGTGCGTCCGTATCTGCGCCCAGCCGGCCCGTCTGATGACACCGGACATTTCACCGTTTACGATTTCCAGGGACGGACCATTGCGCAAGGTCCGTGGAAAATGTTGCCGGACGGCTTCGCCCCCATGGAATTTACCGTGCCGGTTGGTCGTGAATCCGCCGCCTGGCTGCACTTCATCTCCACCACGCCCGTCACGCTGGAATACCGCGACTTGGAAATCCGGTGGACCATTCATGACCAAATCCGGACGCTTTATAACGATTTGACCGCCGCCCGTGCCGCCCATAGCCTGCATGCGGGCCTGGCCGGCCAAGCCTTGGCAATCCTTACAAATGCCGCGCCGCCTTGCTGGAACGAACTTGAATTGCAACGTTTGGAACTGGCGGCGCTGACTGCCGCCCGCGCCGATCCGGGACGCATTGCCCAAGCCGCCCGTCAATTGCTGCAAAAATCACCGGATTACTGGCCGGCGTTGCAGGTGGTTGACCCGGACACCGCCCAACGGTTGCCGGCCAACCTGACCAATCCCATCTTTTTCCCGCCGTTCATTGCGCTGGTGGGCACTCAAGAGGGTGGGCCGGATGCCCCGTGCCCGGCGGCATCCACAAATCAGTTTACGTTAATTTTTGAGGCGCTGGATGATGATACCCCGCCCTTGGCCGTCCTTATCCATCGCCGTCACGGCCGCGGCTGGCGCGAAGGCATGCGCCTGCCCATCGGGCCGGCCAACCGCCGGCTGCAACGCGGCGAACGCGTGGCCGTGCGCTTCGAGTCAGGCGCCAGTGGCGACGCCAGGTGCGTGCGCGCGGACATCGGCATTGCCGTCCAAGCCAACGTGCGGTGGTCGCCCGGCACGTTGCAACCGGCCGGCCGGCGCGACGAAATAATTTCTCTGCAGGAAATCAAATGACGCGGCGGGAATTGGCGCGTCCGGGTGAACACTGCGGGAGACCGGATTTAATGTTGAGGAATTTCAAAACCCACGGCAACAGAGTGCCGTGGTTACAGGATCATGATCAAAGCTGTAGCCGCCCCACGCAGTTGGGGCGTTCGTTAAGTCACCCCGCTGCGGGGCCTAATTCAATATGATAAGGATGTGAAATATGCGCGATAAAATCCTATCGGTCGTGATGCCGGTGTATAACGAGAAGAATACCATTTTAAAGATAATAGACAAGGTATTGAAGCTCGATATGGTGAAAGAGCTTATCATAGTTGATGACGGGTCTACGGACGGGACGCGCGATATTTTAAAGGGCGCCCGGCCCGATCCCCGGGTGAAAATGATGTTTCATGAAAAGAACAGCGGCAAGGGAGCCGCGCTCAGGACCGGATTTAAGGCGGCTACCGGTGATATCGTCACGGTGCAGGATGCCGACCTTGAATATGACCCAAATGAATTTATGGAGTTGGCCCGGCCGATAGAAGAAGGCATGGCGGATGTCGTCTACGGATCGAGGCTCTCCGGAGGAAAGCCGCAGCGCGTCTATATGTTCTGGCATAAAGCCGGCAATAATTTTCTTACGTTTATGATGAACTTTTTATTTAACTCCACGCTATCCGACATCGAGACCTGCTACAAAATGTTCCGTAAAGAAGTCATTGCCGGCATAAATATACGGTCAAATGGCTTTGCGGTTGAGCCGGAGCTTACCGCGAAGGTCCTGAAAGATAAGAGCCTGAGGATCTATGAGATGCCGATATCTTATTACGGCCGAAGCTACGCCGAGGGCAAGAAGATCTCCTGGAAACACGGTTTCGAAGCGCTCTGGACAATACTCAAATACAGGTTCGTCGACTGATGAAAGCATCTCGATTGCGCCCATTTAACGAACATTGATAAAAATATGCTTTTTAATTCCAGCCGCAAATGGAATCGTGCCGCCACGCGCTCCATACCGTTTCAGGAGAGAAAGAGCCCGTTGCGGGGCATTCTTGATCTTGCGGCGGGGCGCTATCCCCGCTTCCTGTTTGGAGGAGGGCTTAGCCAATGGCTCCCTGTTTTCCATTTCCATGAGACACACCCGAAAGTCCTCGAGCCCTATTTTCAATACCTGGCGGAAAACGGTTACCGTACGGTGACCTCGGATCAGATTGCCGCATTTGTCCTGCGCGGCGTACACCCCGGCCCCAAGTCGGTGGCGCTTTGCTTCGATGATGCCTGGAGCAGTTTATGGGTATTTGCGGCGCCGCTCCTCCGCAAATACGATCTTCAGGCAATTGCCTATGTCAGCCCGGACCGGGTTCCCTCGGCGCCTGTTCCTCGCCGCCAATGGGACGGCACAAACACGCCGGACATTGAGATTACGCTGGATCGCACAGAAGGTCTCTTTGCAACCTGGAGCGAACTCCGTGTCATGCATGAGAGCGGCCACCTGGATATTCAGGCCCATTCCTGGCGTCATGCCATGGTGTTCGCATCGGACGAGGTGGCCGACTTTATCCAGCCCCGCCGCCGGGAGCATCCGCATGCGATACCGCTGGTGGATACTCCGGCTGGTCTGCGGTTCGCCGCAAGAGAGGATCTCGGCGCCCCGCTCTACGCAACCCGCTCGCGCCTTTCCGATGTCCGCCGTTGGATTGCGCCGGATGCTTTTGACGGCTGTATCCGCCATGTGCAGGCTAACGGCGGCGCATCGTTTTTCCAACGGGAGACCTGGCAAGCGGAGCTCCGCACCTGCGTGGAGCAAGCCCGTCCCGGACAGTGGGAATCGGAGCCGGAACGCAACGCCGCCATACGCGAGGAACTGGCGCGCGCGCGCGCGCGGCTGGAAGCCGAACTTGGCAAACAAATTCACCACATGTGCTTCCCCTGGGCGATTGCCGGCAAGGCGGCCGTAAGGCTGGCTAAGGAAACCGGCTACCAAACCGCCTTTGCTGACAGACTCTGGGGGGCGCGCGCCGTGCGCCCTGGCGATCCGCCGCACCAACTGATGCGGCTGAAGCATCCGTTGATTTGCTGCCTGCCAGGAAAGCAAAGAACCTGGTTCTTTGGGCGCAAACCCAATCGTGCCTCACACGGGCTTGAGCTGGGCCCCATCTTTCTGCCGACCGCTCCCAATCCACCATGAGCCCGCCCATTCCCAACGCAGATGCAGAGTACGAGGCCGCGACCTCCATTCCTACCTCTTCACGCATACTGGGCTTTACGGGGTGGAACCTGTTCGGCCTGTGCGTGCCGATGCTGGTTGCTTTCTTCTCCATCCCGCTTTTCATCAAGGGGCTCGGCACCGAGCGTTTTGGCGCGCTGACGCTGGTATGGATGCTGGTGGGCTATTTCAGCATTCTCGATTTGGGCATGGGCCGGGCCATGACCAAAATGACGGCGGAATATCTGGGGCTCGATCGGCGTCACCAACTGCCCAACGTCTTTTGGACCGCTTTACTCATGATGACCGCCTTCGGCTTTTGCGGTGCGCTTTTACTCGCCGGCGGGAGCGGATGGCTGGCTACCAGCGGCTTACATATTCCGCTGAGCCTGCAAGAGGAAACCCGTCGGTCTTTTCTGGTTGTCAGCCTGGGCCTGCCCTTCACGGTCGTGGTTACGGGTCTGATCGGCGTGCTGGAGACGCATCAGCGATTCCGACTAATCAATCTCATCCGAATTCCCCTGGGTATTGCCACCTTTGCCGCTCCCCTGGCGGTACTTCCCTTCAGCAACAGCCTGGTCTGGGTCGTCACCGTGCTGATTGGCGTACGGGTAATGGAACTGCTGATCTTTTTTTTCTGCTGCCTGAAGCTCATTCCCGCGCTCAGAACAAACGTAAAATGGGATACCGCGATGGTCCGCCCCCTGCTGTCCTTCGGCGGCTGGATGACGGTTTCCAACGTTGCTTTACCGCTTATGATTCACATTGATCGTTTCATTGTGGGGGCCGTGCTGACCCTCACCGCAGTGGCCTACTATACCAACCCGGCCGAGATCGTGGTGAAAATGCTCATTCTGCCCAGAGCCCTGGTTTCCGCCCTCTTCCCGCCGATGACCATGCACCTCGCACGGCACTCAGCCGAAGCGGACGCTCTCTTCGGAAGGGCTTTGAAACTCCTTCTGCTCGTGCTCTTCCCGGCCGTACTCGCGCTCTACACCATTGCCCCGGAATTCCTGCATCTTTGGCTGGGCGCAGATTTCGCCCGCGAGGGCTCGGGTGTTTTGCGTCTGCTGACGGCGGGGATTTTCGTCTATGCCCTCTCCTATCTGGCCTTTTCCCTCCTTCAAAGCGCGAGCCGTCCTGATCTCTCCGCCCGCTGGCATCTGCTGGAACTGCCCCTGTTCATCGCGTTGGCCTGGTGGGCGACCAGCCGGTGGGGCATCTACGGCATGGCCGCGGCATGGGGGCTGCGCGGGCTGATGGATGTGTTTGTCCTGTTTCCGCTGGCCCTGCGCTTTGTCCCCGCCGCGCGGTCCGCCGTTCTTAGAACCGGGGGCATGCTGGGCCTTGGCCTGTGCATGCTGCCCGGCATCAGTTGGCTGCCCTCGTTGGGCATCCGCATCCCGGCGGCCGCGCTCGGCCTGGCCGCCTTCAGCCTGCTGGCCTGGTTTTGGCTGCTGTCCCCGGGAGAACGCGGCTGGGTACTACGACTGCTGGCGCGCGATGGAAAGAAAGCGAAGTAAATGAGTGAAGGTGGGTTATGCCCGTAACCCAAGTAAGACTTGTGAACACCACATTTTTTTAAGTGCAAACAAACATTACTGGCACAGGAGTGCACACTTGACTTGGTTATCTCATACACGCGAAAGCGTGCATGTTTATGGTAAAGGTGCTACGGGGTTTCCGGAGCCTTAACCTCATAAAATATTGCCTCGGCCAGGGTCCAGCACATGTGCGGATTGGGCTCGGCGACTTCCAGGCGCAGGGCATGTACCGAGGGCATCCCGATGGTAAATGTTTGCTGGGCGTAACCATAGACCGGATGGCCGTTCAGCCAGACGAACTTATCCAAATCAACCGGCAATCCGCCGCGCAGCGTTTCCCAGCCCGCATCCGTGAGCAGCTTGATGCGCAGGGCGGGGGCGCGATCGTGAGCATAGTTTCCGTATTGCAGAATCAGGTGTCCGAGGTGAAGAGGCTGGTCGAAGGTGAATTCCACCCATAGACCATCATGCTGGAGCTTTGCGCTTCGCCAGAAGGTGCCGATATGGCCATCCATCATCCTGGCCGCCTGTTCCCGATTCCCGTCAACTGCCACGCGAACCCGCTCCGCCGCCACGCGGGTCTCCCGGTCAAACGCCGGCGCACGAAAATTATAGTAGACGCAGAAGTCGCCGGCATTTGTCATTTCCGCCTCCACCCCCATCGTGCGCATATGCCGCTCAAAGACGCTGGGTTTGAGAAAACGGATTTTTTCCGTCAACACATAGGCCACGTTGGTCGAGGCATCCACCTCCGCCTTGTAGGGAACAGGCCAGCCGGGAAAACGCTCGTTGGCCGGCTGACTGCAAACGACAGTGCCGCCAGCCTCGAAACCGATCCGGTAGGCCGCCCAGTGCGAGGCCACTGCATGTCCGATGCCATGTTCATGAAGCACGGCGAGAGCGGGCTTGAGGTCAGGCGCGGCAACAATGTTGCGGGCGAAGTCGGGATGCCGCCACTCCCGGGGCAGCCGTATCGAAGTGGCTATGTTGTACAAGACGAAAACAAGCACCAGCCCGCCCGTAAACAGGCGGCCCGCGCGGGGCAGGGCCCGATACAAGCCAAGCATAAGAAAGGGGAAAACGACTACCACCGGGGCAAGGTAACGGTAGGCGCAGTCATCCGCGCGCCGGCTCAACGCGAATAGGATCAGGCTGAGAATGGTCGCGCCCAGGGCCCATTCCATTGCCCCCAGGGAAAGATATCGTTTCTCACTAAATTTCCGCCAGAGCAGCGCAAGCGCCATACCGGCCGCCAGTACCAGCAAAAAAATAAAAATATAGGGAAAGACCGTATATCCCCAGCCACCCCAATCCAATTGCTTGCTGTTGTCGGGGAACAGACAGGCCCGCCAACCAAAGGTTACCGGCAGTGTCCGCGCCACAGCGGGAACCCAGAGACGCCCGAAGGCATCGGACCATCCGAAGGTGGCGGCCACCGATCCGTGGGCGCCGGGAAATTTCCAGAGGGC
>VSJD01000066.1 GCA_008636095.1 Kiritimatiellota bacterium
GGCAAGGTAGGGAATTAAACCGACAGCCCCGCCCAAGAAGTAGCCCGGAAGACGCAACCACCGCCCTCTCCCCACGGAATTCCATGCGGCAACCAGAATCAACGGAGCAATCAGCGCAATGGACGTCATGGCATTACTGAAGGCCATGGTTGCAAAGAAGCCCCCGGCTACAGCCAACCCGAAATCTTTGCGCTGGGGAACTCTATCCAAACGCATGACCAACCATACAGCCGCCAAGGCCAGAATGAAGGCGGAATTGTAGGTAGGCTGTGAATAGGCGGTCTGGTTCATGACCAGATACACCGAAGGAAACAAAACGAGCAGAATACCGGGCCAAACCTCGCGCCAACCGCCCATCCGGCGCAAGATCATCAACGAAAGTCCTACAAAAACGAAGCCTTCGATCAGCACCAGTACCCGCATGCCCAGGGCCGTTCGGGGTAGCAGGTCCACCAGGGGGGCCATCCAATAAGCCTCCACCGGAAACATGTAGGGCTGTGCCATAAACAGCAGCGGCCATTTCCCGGCGCGAATGTCGAGCGCTTGAAGTACGGTCTGCGCCTCATCCGTGGTAACCGGAATGGTGTGTCCGCCCACCCAATAGAGATAGAGGCGCAGTCCCAGTGCCAGCAGACCAGCGCAGATCAACAAGACATTAAAAGAGAATATTTTACGGACGTTTTTCATTAATGACTACTCACAAGGTGTTCGGTGTTCAGAGTTCGGCCCGCCACACTCGTCGGCTTCCTCAGCGACTTCTCGATACCATTTAGCATTCGAATGTATTCCCAATAAGTTTTGCCTGTTGCCGCCCTGCCCGTAATGCTGTGCATAGCGTTGCAGGCGGGCTGGTTCATTACTAATGCTCCACCGAACACTGAGTAGTTACATTATTCGCTGCCGACTTGTCCGCACATTGTCTTGAGCTTTGCAGTCAGCCACCCGGCCACGCCCTGAAAGGCCCAGGTCAGCATTGCGGCAACAAAAACGTAACCGGGAAATTCCACGATGAATTTGAACCGATCGTTTTCACCGATTTCGCAAGTGCTTCCGACAAATGTGACCCAGATGCAAAGATAGGCCAGGGCGAATTCCACCGGCCTGCCTCGGATGATAGCAAGAAACGGTTCCTTGCGAAACAGCCAGGCATGCAGGGTCCTCAGGATGAAAAGAACCAGAGCACCGACGTAAAGAACCATCCAGACCGATCCATATACAGGTTGCTGTGTCTGCGCAAGCCAGCGCGGTTGGCGACCATGCAGGCGGCGCCAGAAACGCAGATAGCCAGGCATCGTGCGTGCATTGAATTCCAAGTGACCAAACTCGAATGACGGCCTGCAAAAGCGCAGAAAAGCCCGCCGGACTGTATGCAGATAGCGCAGGGGATCGTGCCGGATCAAGCGCAAGGCGTTTGACTGGTAAACACGGCTGGCCGCAGGGATGTTGATGTTGTTGAAGTCGTTGCCATTAAGGGCCGGAACGGATGAGGTGGCATTGAAGCCGTACTCGACAAAATCGCACGGCCACCGAAAATCGCTGTCGGCGGCAACCATGGAATTAAGCAGTCCAGCCTTGACCAGATCCCCGCGCTCCGCATCCGGATAATCGGACGCGGCGATTCTCCAAAGATTCATGCCCGTCCAGCTCGTTGTGCCCCAGAACCCGAACTTCACGTAGTTCTTGGTACACCAGGCGGCGGTGGGCAGACTGATGATCAGCGCCAGAACAAGCATTCGGCGCCATCGGGTCCCTGACCATATACACACCAGCAGCAGGGCGGGCCCGAGGACGGCGGGATGAAAAATGGTCCGTGTCAGGATCAGCAGATTCAACCCGACAATGAATCCGGTGAGCCAGCGAAGCTGATGTTCCCGGCAGAAAAAGGCCATACATGCCAGCGTTACAACGATCAGGAAGGCCGTCAGCACATCATAAAGGGCATAAGCTTCATACAAGAGCAGTGACGGATGCAAGGCCACAAGGCCGCAAAGCGCGGTGCTCAGCCAGCGGCGGCGGAGCAGTGCCTGCGCCGGGAAATATAACAGGCCACAGAGGGCCGCACCCATGATCACGTTCAGTACATACAGGGTTTCCAGGCAGCTGCCCGCCGGATTCAGCCGCATGATGAGCGTGCCCAGGAGATTGTAAAGCGGCGGTTGGGAGTGCAGGTTCCACAAGCTGCGCAACAAGTCCGTTTGCAGAAAATCGGCGGGAAGCAGTTGCCAGAAGTAATCCCAGTAATTTCGCCCGGGGTCGGCCTTAATACTCAGGGAACAGCAGTTCAGCATCAGCATGACAAACGCAAGATGCAGCAAGACCAGGAAAAGCGGCAGCAGAAAATCGCGGCGGAGGAATGCTTGGCGCTCCTCTCCGGGATGGTCGGCTTCGCAAGGGAACGTCTCGGGTATTGATCTCATTGCAACCGGTAACTACTCAGGTAGCTCCACCATAAGGCCGCCGTTGACTGTCGGCGGAAGATAATAATATCCAACCCGGCGGAAGCAAGCGAAAAGCGAAATAGGGCGAAAGAGGGGGCTGTCTTCCCTGCATTGCTTTTTGTTCGAACACGCATCTGTCCCGAAGGCCAGCGTCTTTTCAACAACCATCAGCTTTTTATCCTTCAGATTTGACATCCCGGCCTCCTTTTGACACATTACCACTATAAACAGTTTCATCAGGTCGGTTCCAAGCGACGAGTGTCCAGGCTCATCCGCAAAGCGATTTCCTATCAGTATTCATGAGATTGAATGGCATGAATGAGATTCGCATCCTCCATATCATGGACAAGGTAAGCGTGGACGGATCCAGAATCCATGGACCCGCACGACAGATTGCCTACCGAGTGCCGTTATACCCCTCCGGTCGTTTCAAAGTAATGCTCCTAAACCTGCGCGGGGAAGATGCCGCCTGCGATGTACTGCGGCAGGCCGGCGTTGAGGTGGTTTCCCTGAACAAGGGCAAATATGATTTGTCTTCTCTTTTCGACGTGCTGCGCATTATGCGCAACTGGCGTCCGTCGTTGCTTCATCTGCACGGATATGCCTCTTTCAACTTTGGCCGTGTTGCCGGGCGGATCAGGCATGTGCCCGTGGTAATCCAGGAGCATTACGTCGACAAACAACTGCCGCACTACCAGCGCGCCATCGATTGGTTCCTGCGTAACTGGCAATCCAAGGCGTTGGCTGTCTCCAAGCCGGTGGCCGATTTCATGATTACGGATAGATATGTGCCGGCCGAACAGATGGAAGTCCTGGTCAATGGCCTGCCGGTCGATCGGATCGTGCGTTCCACGCCGGAGGAGCGCCTCGCCCTGCGGCGGCAGCTCGGGATTCCAGGCGGCGCCATCGTCGTCGGGACCGCCGGACGTCTGGCTGAGATGAAAGGTCATCATTACTTCCTCCAGGCGGCCAAACTGATCCTGGAAAGAGTGCCGGATGCATGGTTTGTTGTTGTCGGCGAGGGGCCTCAGGCTGGCGCGTTACGGGCGCAGGCAGACGAACTCGGGCTGGGCAACCGGGTTATTTTTACCGGATACCAGGAAAATGTGGCGCCGTATCTGTCACTGATGGACGTGGGCGTTGTGGCTTCGATATTCAATGAAGGCTTTAACACTGTTGGGCTTGAAATGTTTGCCGTGGATCTCCCGCTGGTGATCACGGACCTGCCGTGTTTCCACGAAGCATACGCCCACGACGAGAATGTTCTCATGGTACCGCCCCGAGACGAACGGGCCCTGTTAGAATCCGTAGTCAGGTTGTTACAGGAACCGGAACTCGCCCGGCGTTTGATCGAAGGCGGACGGAAGACTGTAAAACGTTGCAGGATCGATCAGGTCGCGGCCCGCTATGCCGCCATTTATGAGGAATTGGCCGGTGCTTCCACGGATACTTCTGATTCAGAGTAACCAATCATGTGTGCGGTGTTCGGAACCGGAAGAATCAGGATGCCGACGCGTTTAATCAAGCGAGGTTGCTGGGTTTCAGCCTGAACACCGAGCACTTAAGTAGTTACAACCAAGGAACGCGGATGGCTATGACGGAATCCTCACAAGAAAAAACAGGGGAAAGTGCCAAACGGCTGCGCATTTGCCTGCTGACCGGATCATTTTATCCTGTCGTAGGCGGAGGAGAGCGCCACGCCCATCTGCTCTGCCGCGAGCTTAGCCGGCAGGGCAGCGAAGTGCTGGTCCTGACCCGGCGGCGCACGCGCGACCTGCCCCGCTGCGAAGCGATGGATGGCTTTACGGTAATTAGGGTGGGGCCTTCCGGATTCCCGAGGCTGGGCAAATATCTGATGCTTGCGCCTGCCCTGTGGCGCTTATGGCGCCGGCGCCGGCAATACGATCTAATCTACGTCTGCGGGCTTCGCGTCCTCGGCCTGGCCGGCGTGCTGGCGCAAATTCTCGTTGGCAAGCCCTGCGTTCTGCGGGCCGAGTCCCGCGGTGAACTCAGCGGGGAATTTATATGGAAAAGCCCGGAGGGGCAGATCAAGCCCATGCTCCGCGCATTTTTCAGCCCCCTGATCGCCATCCGCAACCGCCTGTTAATGCGGGCAACCTGCTTCCTGAGCATCAGTACGCCCATTCGCGAAGAATTTCTGGCCGCAGGCGTCTCCCCCGCCCATATCGCCGACATTCCCAACGGGTTCGACGTGGCGACCTTTAGCCCTGGCGCGCCCGAAGATCGCCCGGCCCTTCGGCAAAAGCTGGGTCTGCCCGCCGCGATCCTCTACGCCTACTCCGGCAAACTTAACCGGGGCAAGGGCTTGGAACGGTTCCTGCGCGTGTGGGAACGTTTCGCCGCCAACCACCCCGAAGTCCACCTGATACTCATCGGCTCGGGCAGAGGGCAGCACCTGTCCTGCGAGCAGGCGTTGTGGACCTTTGTGCGGGAACACAACCTGGAAGCTTCCATCACCTTCACCGGATATGTGGACGTTGTGCAAGATTACCTGCACGCAACGGACATATTCGTTTTTCCCTCGGAATCCGAGGCCCAGGGGCTATCCGTGCTTGAGGCCCTCGCCTGCAAAGTCCCCGTCATTGCGTCCCGCATCCCCGGCATCATGGACATGGTAACGGACGGGGTGAACGGCCGGTTGGTGGAGGTTCGGGACGAAGACGCCTGGCTGAAAGCACTCGCCGATTTCATTGAAAAACCTGAATACTTCCGCCACCTTGCGGAAGCCGGATACAACACAGTGCAAAACCATTTCAGCATGGCGGCTACCAGTGCAAAGCACCTTGCCGTTTTTTGGCAACTCATGCCAAGTCGCAAAGAGGGAGCAATGCAGGCGGATTAGGACGGTCCTCGGAGCTCTGGTTGCCTGGATCATCATTCACTTCCTGACATTAACTTGGTATCATGTCGCCAAAAACCAACTGATAGGAAGCTTGGCATGAACTGTTTGATGCCCTACCTGCGTCTGTTGCGACCGGACAACTGGTTTAAAAACATATTTATGCTTCCGGGCATACTTTTGGCTTTTTACTTCCGGCCCGATCTACTGAGCTGGGCAACCATTTTGGCATTGGCCTGGGGATTTGCGGCGGCCTGCCTGATCGCCTCCAGCAATTATGTGTTTAACGAAATCCTCGATACCGAAAGCGACCGCTATCACCCTGTCAAGCATAACCGTCCACTGGTGGCGGGTACCGCGCGGGTTTCCGTGGCCTGGGCCCTCTGGATCGTCATCAGCCTGGCGGGGGTGGTGTTAGGGTTTACGTTCAATTTACGCTTCGGCGTGGTTGGTCTCTTGTTCTGGGTGGCGGGAATTCTATACAACGCCCCGCCGATCCGGCTCAAGGATATCCCATATTGCGACGTGTTGAGCGAATCGCTCAACAACCCGCTGCGTCTGGCGCTGGGCTGGTATGCTACGGGACTGGGTTCCGCACCGCCGCTCTCTATGTTCATGGCCTACTGGATGTTCGGCGCGTTTTTGATGGCGGCCAAACGGTTTGCCGAATTTCGCATGATCGGCAATGTCCAGCAGGCGGCCCACTATCGCAAATCTTTCCTGCGTTACACGGAAGAACGCTTGATGGAAAGTATTTTGTTTTATGTGACGCTGTTTGCCCTGATGAGCGGTTTTTTCATTGCCCGCTACCGGTTTGAATTAGTCCTGGCAACTCCGCTGGTGGCCCTGGCTATGGCGTATTACCTGCACTTGGCCTACAAGCCGTCCATCACCGTGCAATATCCCGAACTGCTCTACCGTGAAAAAAAGCTGGTGCTGATCGTGCTGGCGGCCTGCCTGGCCTGCACCATCCTGCTTTTTGTTGATCTGCCGGCTTTCAATGACCTATTTACCCCGTGGATTTTTCCACAGCGGCCGCCCAGATGAAGGATGCGGGGTGTGGATGCTGGTCATTGCCACGCGCGCTCCTCTATTTCCATAATCCGCAGCCCCCCGACAGCGACGTCACCCGAACCGCCATAGTAGATACGAGGCCACACGAACACAGGCGTCGATATGGAAAATTCCGCGCGTACGGAACCGGTCCCGTTGCCATGGAATTCTTTCCGCACCAGAACATTGCGGCCGCTCTTAGTTGCCACATCTATCCAAACGGGAGCCTCGACCGAGACGTTGCTCCATACAAGATCAGCTTCGACCGCAAAACGGCTTACATACAGATAAAAGCCCTGTCCGAAGATCAGCATCTCGCCAGCATCCCTGCCGACCCGCGCCGTACGGGCCACGCTGCCGTCTGGTTGCTCCTCGTTGCTGCCTGTTAGTCTGTGTGAATTGGCTGGATTGAACACAATTCTGAACGGTAACTTGGGAATCACTTCTAACCCCCGGCCGCTGTTCACGTCGAGCCAATATGCTTGTCGGTTCTTGAGATATCGCATTAGGAATTGCACCGTATCCTTGTGTGGACGAACAATCAGCGGCTGACTGTCAAGCCCGCGCGGATTAAAAGCCAGCATTTCCCATCGGTCTACGGGCATATCCGAATCAACGGCGATCAACGCATTTTTGGGCGCCGACTGCAATTGCCTGACTAATTCATAGTCCGGCCGCAATGAGATTTGAATGCGACGACTCTCTTGCAGCATGAAGGCCGCAGAGGCAATCATAGCCACGCCCGCCGTTGTCAGGTATGCCGCACGCCATATGCCCTTGCGCGCTTCTGCCCGCCGCCAGAGGCGCGCCAAGCCCAGTGCGGTCGTCAGCACCAGGAACGGGAACATTTCAAAATAATAGTATGGCCCGATGTTGTTTACGCCCGGATACCAGAAGGCCATGTGGCCGATGCCTATTAAGACTACGGCCGCCAGCCAGAGCGGGCTCCAGCGGCGTAGCCAGCCAATCGCCGTCAAGACCAGGGCCAGGAGTAATGACCCATCGAAGCCGAACAACCACCTGTCCAACAAGCGGACATTCTCTACCAAATATGCCCAGCCCATGGAAATGGTATGTATATATGTGTTGCCATGGACTCGAACCATTGCGCCAAAGCCCAAACCCTCACCCGGAGCATAGTATTCGTAAGGTGTCAGCAGTGGATTGGCGGTAGTCAGCAGATTGTATCCAAGAAAGCAGCCAAGCCCCACAGCCGCGCATAGTGCGAATGCCATTGTACCGACCAGCGCTAAACCGGTGCGCCGACGAAGCACGTACAAGAGTGCATCGGTGCCGAAGGGCACGGCTAATAGCGCGGCAGTATATGTTCTATTCAACAATAACAGGCTCCAAGCCAAGCCGGCCAACGCAGCAAAACCCCATCGTTCCGACTGCGCCCACTTCAGGTATGCCCAAAGCATGAGGCTGACCACCAGTATTCCACTTGTATGACTGAGCAGGGATCCATGCAAAAACAGGAAGTACGGCGAAGCCAGCAACAACAGGGATATCAGCAATGCCGGAATATTAAGCAACAGGGCGCAGCCGGTTATCAGCCAAACGCTCAATCCGGCTGCCAGGGCGCTCATTAGCCTCGCGTTGCCAAGCAGGACACCTGGCGCCAGCCAGAGAGAATGAGCCGGCGGGTAGCGCGACAGCCAGCCGGCTTGCGGGTCGCAGATGATCATGGAATGGGAAAATGCCCCCGGTACAGGTGGCGCGTCTTTGGCCACACGCCCCGCCAGGAAATTGTGAGCTTGGAACACATAACTGTTCTCGTCCATCGTAAAAGGCAAATCGAAAAAGAACCAATGGCCCAGAATATACGCAGCCACCGCCGCCAGCAAGGCAGCAGCAAGACGAATGAAGGTAGATGTCTGCATACCCGAATATTACATGCGAATGAGAAAACAGATTGAAAAAACCATCGCCACCCCTGTAGGATTGGATGTGTAAAAGAATAACCAATCCCCGAAAAAAGCGCTCAAGATTGTTCAGCACCAAAATAGTGAAGAACAGGGGCTGTAACAAGGGGAAAAATTGGATGATGGTTGTGAAACCGAGCGGTTGGTGGAAATCATTGCCGAAACCGCTTGCGGATTTCATTACAACACCGGCATACTTCCGCCACCTTGCGGAAGCCGGATACAGAAGCGCGCAAAACCATTTCAGCATGGCGGCCACCAGTGCAAAGCACCTTGCCGTTTTTCGGCAACTCATGCCAAGTCGCAAAGAGGGAGCAATGCAGGCGAATTAGGACGGTCCTCGGAGCTCTGGTTGCCTGGATTATCATTCACTTCCTGGGATTAAGGCACCGGCATGATTATCTTGGCCTTTGACTGGCTGTTGAAAAACCAATTCTCATGTCATTCAGAGCGGAGCGAAGAATATCCAAATCGTAGATTTGGGCTATTTTTGAGATCCCTCGACTTCGCTCGGGATGACATTCACAGGCGATAATGACTTTTTCAACAGCCACTTGATGAGTGCCCCTTCGTTTTTCATAGCCTTTCAGCTTGACATCCAGGCCGCCATTTGACACATTCCCGCCATGATAAATTTTTATCCGTTCGGTTCCGATAGGTGGGTATCTGTGCCGCGCGGAAAGCGATTGCTTATCAGTCCCTCGAGAGATCAGTGTGGCACATGATCAAGAAACTTCTTTTTCTTCTCTGGACGGTCTTCTGGGTGCTCCTGCTCTTGGTCGCGATTCTCGAGCTGGGCGTGCGCACCGGCCTGATACGCCATTCGTTCAAGATGTGGGAAATCGTTTTCCAGCTCGATAAGCAGACACTCTATCGGATCAAGCCGTTCAGTACGCCGGACATCGGCCCGTATGGCAACCGGTTGAACCACCCGCCCACCGACAGCAAGCCGGCCCGCTGCGTGCTGGTAATGGGCGACTCCTTCGCGTATGGCATCAACGTAAAGCCGGGTGAGACCATCTCCGCGTCGCTGGAAAAACTGCTGGGCCCGGACTACGAAACCATCAACCTCGGCGTGTTCGGCTACGGCCCGGACCAATCACTTGCCCAGTTGCAGTCATTCGCGCTCCACCTGGAACCGGAGGCGGTTGTCCTCACGCTCTTTCCCGCCAACGACTTTAACGACCTGTACCTGAACAAGCTGTTCACCGTGGACGGGAGCGGCAGGCTCCGGCGGAATCCGCGCAACAGACTCGAAACCCAGATGCCGCGTTTCCAGAGCGCCCTCATTTGGGATCTCGCGTTCTACCGTTGGGCCAAACAGCCGTCCCGCTACATTGGCATCTACGATTCCTTCTTCCACGACAATTACGACTTTGGCCTGATCCAGGAGCCGCACTCGGCGGCCACGCAGGAAAAGAAGACCGTCATGCGCGGCGTGCTTCGCGAGTTCCGCGACACGCTGGCGGCGCGGGGCATTTGCTTTCTCGTGGTCGTCATCCCGTCATTCGAGGCGATCGTGGATCCCGGCTATTTTGGTACAGAGGGCGTTCCGGCCGACCAGCGTTTTGTGAATGAGGACACGGCCGCCGCGATCTGCCGGGAGGAAAATATCCGCGTCATCAACCTCTACCCCGATCTTATGAAAACCCCCGAGCGCGCATCGTGGTATGATGCGGCCGATCACCACCTGAACGTTGCGGGATACGCCAAGGTGGCCGAAG
>VSJD01000063.1 GCA_008636095.1 Kiritimatiellota bacterium
CGGTTTATAAAGTTCTGATCGATTCGCAAGAACCGGGCCATGGCGCGCCTGATCAATAATTTGGGCTTCCGGGACCGCGAGGTGGACTCTCGCAAGAAGCCCGGCACGATCTGCGTCATTTGCATGGGCGATTCAGTGGCCGGCCACGGGTTCGCAATACCCCATCCGTATATCTGCTTGACCCGAACCGCCCCCTCCGCGCAATATGCGGGGATATGGCGGAGAGAACCATGTATTTCTGGAAATCGATAGCGTTCAGCTTTCTGCTGTCCCTGGCCCTCTGGCTGGTATTTAGTTGGCCAGTCCCGCGCACTCTGACCACCGGTATCGCCTCTTCCGGCCGCAACATCGAATCCGGCCAGGCGCGCGCCATGATCCCCGGTGATCATCTCCAGTTTCTCTATCATCTCTGGCTGTTCAGCGATACCATCTCCGGGCATACCCCCTGGTTTCATAATCTGTACGAATTCAACACCGGGGATGATTCCGACCGGCGCGCCATTACGACGTATTATCTTCCCTTTGCGTTGGTATTTGCGCTTTGCGCCACAATCGGATCCTTTGCGCTCGCCTGGAATCTGACCGGATTCATTGCCATCTGGATCACCTTGCTGGCTACTTTTTTTTTGGCCCGCCGTTATACGACCGACCGCTGGATTCCATGGATTGCCGCCTTGCTGGCCATCGCTTTTCCCTACCACTGGTATGCGCTGTTAGGTGGCAGTCCGACGGGCCTGGGCATGATGTGGATCCCGATTCTCTGCCTGGGACTGGAATTGATGGTCGTGGAATCACGGGCATGGGGTGGTACGTTGGCCGGCCTGACCATTCTGCTTGCCGGCTGGGTGGACAGCCATGTTTTCTTTTTCGCCGCGCTGATTTCCCCCGCCTGGTGCCTGTTCGCCTACTGGTACCACCGCAACCAATGGATCCCGGCTTGGCGCGAGTTCAAGCCGCTGTTCAAAGCCGCCCTGCCCCTGCTGGGTTTCCTGGTTCTGATCCTGCTGCATGCCCAGTTAATGCAACATGGCCTGGCTGATACCGATCTCGTCCGCAAGGGCCGCAACCCGAATGAAGTCCGGCTCAGCTCCCCAAAACTCGCCGGCGCGGTGACCCGGGACATTGCCAACCCCGCCTGCGTGATCTATGCCGGCTGGAGCCTGCTCGGTTTGCTTGGCGCGGGGTTGCTCGCTTGCCTTGCGCGGTGCGCGCGCAAGGACGAGCTTTCCAGCCACCGGGCCTGGGGCCTGATCCTGCTTCTGCTAGGAATCACCGTTATCATCTTTCTCGCCGCCGGGATGAACAACCCCGGCGGACCGCGGTTCTGGCGCTGGTTAACACACCTGCTGCCACCCTACGCCCTGATCCGCAACCCGACCAAAATCTACTGTCTGCTCCCGACGGTCGCCGCAGTGGCGGCAACCTTGGCCTTGAATCATCTGACCGCCTTCCTCCCGCACCGCGGCATGCGGCTGGTAATCCTGGTCCTGCTCGCCCTGCTGTTGCTGGTGGACTTCAAAGGCATGGTCCAGCCCACCATCTGCCTGCTGGATCGCCAACAGGCTGCCTACGCAGCCATCGCCCGGGATGCCCGGGATCACGGGCGTCGCGCCCATCTCCTGGCCCTGCCGCTCTGGCCCGGCGATTCGCATTTCACTTCGGTGAACCAGTACTACGCCGCCCTTTATCGCCTGCGCCTGGTCAACGGCTATCGGCCCACGGTCCGGAAAAAGTACTTGGAAGATGTTTTCCTCAGGTTCCAGAGTTTCAATCACGGCGCGATTGCCGACGCGCAATTGGACAATCTGCTCCAGCGCGGTATTGCCTATATCATCTTGCATGAGGATCTCTTCCCCGAAAAGGTCAGTCCCTTCCCGGTGGGCGCCACCCTGCAAGCCCTCCAAGCCCACCCGCGCCTGGAGCTGTTGCAACATGCGGAAAGCGTCTGGGCTTTCCGCATCCTGCGCAGTGGGGAAACCAAACCGTCGGCGTCCGTTCCGGTGATATCCTGCCCGGTGTATTTTCCCGCGCGCCGTTGGGAACTGGAAACGTACGGCGATCCTGCGCTTGACGTTGTTCCCGATCCGGAATGCAGTGGCAAGAAGTTCTTGCGCCTGAAGGCAGGAGCAACCAATCACGCAACCATTTCCATCGCCACGGCCGCGATCAGTGCCCGCTTCCTACCAGACCTGCGCTGGATGCTCCGCTCCCGCGGCAACAAGACCATCATGCTCCATACCAGGACCGACGAACAACCGGCCGGCGATCACGGTATTCCGGCGGTGCTTACCGATGCATGGACCTGGTATCCTGTGCCCATTGACCAGGTCCAGGCGGAAAGGCCGATGGCGCTCCTGGTCACGACGGATGCGGATGGAATGGCCGACCTCGACGCGGCGTTGCTGACCGCGGGCGATTGGAAGGAACTGCTTCCGGGCGCGTCGCGGCGCCTGCCGGCCACGTGTTTTTTCCACGCCGGCTATTCCGATCCTGTACGTAATGCCGTCATCCTGCGCCGCGACCGTGATCCCGCCGCCGCCATTTTTTACGGCCCAAAACTACCACTGGCGGCGGGAGCTTATGTGGTGGAACTACTATTTACGTCGGCCGCCACACGCGGCACACTCCTGGGTTTCTGCAATGTGCGGGTGAACGACCGGGATGAACGGAATCAAGTTCAGGTCATGGCCGGCCAGCGCGCCCGCATCGCGCATTGCCAACCCGATAACCGGCCGATCAACCTGGTATTTGTCTATAACCGCAATGCGGACATGGAAATCGAAGGGGTTTTGATCACACGCCGGGAATAGGCGGCCGTTTACACCGGTAGTTGGTGATTAAACGCCGGGCAATTCCGCCAGCAGGGAACGTAATTCCTGTTCCGCATCCCGATGGCGGATTGCCTCCATCCGCCGCCGTTGGGATACGAGGACTGTTTCGCGCAGGACCGTATCGCTCACGACCTGGTGGATCAGTTCCGCCATTTCGCCGGGATTCAAGTCTTCATACAACACGCCGGCGCCATCCATTGCCTCGGGTGTACCCCCCACCGAACGCGCAATCACAGGAACATCCTGCTCCATGGCTTCCAGCAACGGCAGACAATAGCCTTCATGCCGGCTGGCACTTACGAATACATGTGCCAACCGGTAATAAGCGGCCAATCCCTCCGGAGACGCATAATTCTCGAAGCAGACGTTAGTAAGATCCAGTTCCCCTGCGAGCATGCGCAACATCGAAAAATAGCGTGGCGTGCTGTGGCGTGATCCCACCAGGATCAAACGGCTGAACGGGTTTATCCTCTGGTACCAAGCAAAAGCCTGGATCAAGTCCTCGACGCACTTATTCGGCGCCATGCGCCCCACGAGCAGGATATTCGTCAGCGGTGCGGCAAAACGCCGCAGGATGGCCGGATCCGCGAGTTGACTCGTCCCATCGCGGGTAAAGAGTAGGGGAAAGACCCGCGCCCTTGGCACACCCGCACGTTCCAGTTCCGCGGCGTTGTAACGCGATACCGCCCAGACCGCATCGGAGCGCGCGGCCACATCGCGCAACTCTGCCCGCGCCGTCTGTAACTGGCGCACCACGTCATCGTCAAAACCCGTAAAGAACTCCGTTGGCGTGATGTTGTGGTACACCAGCACTTTCCTGGCCGCCGCCTGAAGGAAACTGCGCGTTGCGGGCGAGGCGATGGCGTAGTGATGCAGAACCACGTCGTTGGGCGTGCCATGGTACTCCGCCAAAAATCGGCATTGTCCGCGGGCCGAAGGCGCCACCCGCGATTCATCGGCGTAGATTTCGGAATCCGATCCCATCCTGCGCAGCATCGCCTGGAGACCCCTGGCCTCGCTGGAGATGGCATCGCCTTCGGCAAATCCCGCCAGCAGTTGATCGACCCGCGGTAATGCACTCATGACGGGCCCTGCGCTTCCAAGCGGGCCACACGCTCTGCTAGTCGGGCAATCTCTATGCGGTATTCTTCCCGTTCGAACTCCAGGCCGGCGATGACCAGTTCATTGACGAGATTCTGCTGCCAAACAATGCGGTCGTGCTGATAGCGCAGGAATTTCCAGAGAAATTCTTTGATCCGGGTGACGATTGTTCCGACCCATCCCGCTTTACGGGGAATGGCAAAAGATTCGGTCTGGATACCGTGCCGCATGCCGATCAAGCGGCTGTAAATCCTGAGATAGTCCGCCTGGTCATGCGCCGCCTTGAGCGCGATGGCACTATGCTCCGGGGAAAGGAAACGGGGTCCACCCCCGGTGGCGCGCCGGCGTGCATTTTCCCGGATCTGCATGCCGACCGTTTCCGTCCGATCCTGGCTGGCGATGAAAACCCGCATGTGTCTTCCCCATTTTCTTGAGTGGACTACGGTTTCCGATCCCGGCGATCGCGCACGACGCGGGCGGGGACGCCAACAGCTATCGCATAGGCCGGGACTGGGCGGGTCAGAACAGCGCCCGCGCCGACAATGGTGTTGTTGCCGATCGTGATCCCATCCAGCACCTTGACGCCGGCGCCAAACCAGCACTTCTCGCCGACTTCAATACCACGGGAACACGTGCCTTGCTGGGTAACGGACGCATCCACATCCTGGGGGTTGTGATCGCCGCCAATGAAATAGCAATAGGCCGCCACCAGGGTATCGGCCCCCAACATCACGCGACTACCCGAAAACACTTCGCAGTTAAACCCGATATTCACCCGCGCGCCCAGCACGATATCGCCGTTTTTACAGCTCAGGATGGAATTACGGCCAAGAAAAACACCGGGCCCGATGTGGATGCCCGTATTATCCCAGCCCTTGGCATCCAGCAGGCAGTTGTCGTCAATGATGACGTTATCACCGATTTCAATCTTATGCGGATGGCGCAACACAATGTTGGCGCCAAACACAACGTTCCGGCCGCATTTCCCCAACAGGCAGGGGTAGAGCTTGGCGCGCAGAAAGAGGCCCAACAGGCCCGGCATGCGGGAACAAAGCAGGATGATCAACTCGTATTTCAACAGCGGCCCGAATCCGCGCCGGCCGATAATCAGGTCGCTGTAGCGCGCCAGCCGGGATTTGGAAGTGGAGGCCATTTCACGTTGGATGATGACGCTTTCGGTTTTCATGAATAAGTCAGGCTAAAGACATTTTTACCACGGATATCACGGATAACACTGATAGAGGGGAAAACCATGTTTTCTTAATCATTTATATAGCTTCGTCTTCATCCGTGCTATTCGTGTAATCACGCCTTGGGCGTGACAAGTCCGTGGCCAGCCACGCGCCGCGCGTGGTGAGTAGTTGCTGTTTTTAATCAGCATTTTACGTCACGGTGACCAGGCCCCACTTTTCGATCCAGGGAAAGAGTTAGTCTGAATCTATTGTTGATCATAGATCATGAGTCCGGGTTTGTCCATCCCCGACGCAGGGAGGGGCCGTCCTCACCGCTCCAACTCGTAATACAACGGCAGACTGAATTCATCGCTATCCATGATCAGGCGCTCGCCTTCCAGCCCCGGGTGCTCGTCGAACGGCTCCAGGATCAGGCGGTAGGTTTTGGTTTTATCACGCGCCGCTGTCGGGAGCATTCGGCCGTCACGGATGGCCCAGTGCGCGACCATGATTTGCTTTTCGGCATACTGGCCTTCCGTAATCCGCTCTACGTCATAGCGGTTAACAACCAATGCCCGGCGGTATGGCGCAATAGCCGCAGGCAGTGGAATGCGGGATAACTCCACCGGGCGCGCCGTCATTACAAGGCGCGCAACCGGTTGCCGGTTTTTTTCAGGAACAGCCGGCGGCGCAACCGTAGATGCCGCCGCAACTGCCGTTGCGGGCGGGCCGCCGGCCACGTTCGCAGTCGCTACGCTCCAGCGTTGCGTGCGGGTGACCCAGACATCTGGGAAAAAATCGGCATTCGTATTGTGCGTGACCCGGGCCCACTGTTCAATCTTCTGAAAATCGGGGCTGAACCGGCCGATATAAATTTCAACGCCGCCGCCGCCGCCCCCAATGCGCATCCTGCGGTCCCCCACTGTATAAGGACCGGTCATGGTCATGAACCGGGGATGACTGCTCCAGCGCGGGTGATAAACCTCGAACCCGCCGATGCCGCTTGCCCGGTTGATGTTCACCCGCCAACGTCGGCCGGTTGCGGGGTCAAAGAGCAGCAGGTTCCGGTGCGCACCATCAAAAGACCAGAAGCGATAGCTGTTGTCTGGTGCCAAGGAGGGCCAGCATCCATCGCCGATTTGTTTTACCGCGCCATTGGGAAGTTCCAGGATACAGCAATCAGGCCCGGGAAACTGGCCGCCAGCCAGGCGGCAGTGGCCGCTGGCCCGTCGGCCGTCGGCCGACAACTGGAAATTGTCCATCTCAATCAGCGTTTTATCCCACACCGGCTCACTGACGGAAGGCTGTGCCAACAAATGCCGCCGGACGCGGTCCAGGGCGATGGAATTAGTAACCGCCGTGCCGGCGTAAACCCACACGTTGCTGTTCTGCGGGTCTTCCCACACGGCCAGCGCAAGGCCATCCATCACCGGGCGCAGTCCGGACCCGTCCCAGTTGACCGCGTAGATTTTCTGCTCCGGCCGGTTGGAAAAGATCACGCGGTCCCCGCGGGGAGTCAGCAGGGGTTTAGTGTAATTGGAAAGCTTCGACAGGATGGCCCGTTCGCCCCGGCCATCCTCCGTATCAAAGCCCATCAGGCGCAGATGATTGCTTTCCGGCCCCGGGTGCGAACCATCGCTGGCATCCTGGCACCAGACCACACGGGTTGGGGCCGTGGTCAGGGCCTTGACGGCCGCGGCGGAATCACGGCCGGGACCCGGCGTACAGCAAGCAACCGCAACAACCAGGAAAATGCCCGCCAAGATGACTGGAAATAAATGTCGCATAGCTTGTGTGTCCAGAGTGGGCTACGGTTTCTGATCACGCCGGCCGCGCACGATACTGGCGGAAATGCCGGCGGTAACTGCATGGCGTTTGAACCATAGCACGATAATCACGAGAGGCAGCGTCATCGCCATTTCCACCAGGACCAGGCGCAGATTCTGGAACGACCACACAGCGGTCCAAGTCTGCTTGGCTGGAGGCGGGAAAAAGGCGAACGTGGCGTGATAGAGATGGTCCGAAAACGGCCAGGCCAGCATAAGCCCAATGGGCGGCGAACGATCCACGGTGAGCCAGTCGGCCAGCAAATGACTGCCCAGGAGCGCCAGCAGAAGGCCGAGCGACAGCCATGACGCCCGCCGCTCCCTGAGCCGGCCGTAGGTCCATATGGCCAGGGCCATCACACCAATCCAAACCAGCGTATGCGTCACCGTCTGATGATAATAGTTCACATTGCCTCGGAAGATGCCAAAAAAATAATCCAGGTCCGGCGCATTGGCCAGGAGCACGCAAAATAGCAGGGGACGCCACAACACGCGGAGCTGATCAGCCAATTCATCCCAGCGCCGGTAGCGGGGCAGGAACCGGATCAGGCCAAGGGCGAGGCCGATCAGACTGTGGGCAATAGGAGAAGACATGGCAGAATTTTAGATTTGCGACCCGTCTGCAGCGCTATGCGCAGCATTGCGGGCGGACGAGCAGGTTGCCGATTTATGCGGTACAACCATGGTCACCGGCCACTCCTATTTCACCACGTCGTAGAATGTGAGGGCCATCAGGGCATTACCGGTCTCATTGGGGTGGATCCCGCCCGGCTCCATGTAGGTCGGATCATCATTAAACGCGGCGTTAAGATCAACCAAGGCGACATTTAAATCCGTGGCGATCTGCTGGATCATTACATTCAGCCTTGTCACGCTGCTGTCCAGGCGCGCATAGCTCTCGAAAACCGGCGTCAGGGTGGCAATCACGGGGATGGTCTTGTTGTCCTGGCAGGCATGGACCATGACCCGGATGTTTCGGGCCGCTTCGTTTTCCCCATAGCCCATGATCAAATCGTTGATCCCCACCAAAATCAGCACAAAACCCGGCTTGTAATCATCCAGGATCGGATAAAGCCTATCCATCGCTTCGCCGGAGGAATCACCGGAAACCCCCTCGTTGATCACGGGCTTGTTCAGCATGCCGGCCAGTATGGTGGGGTAATAGTTGCTGGGACTGACCAGACTATCACCGGCGGTAATGCTATCGCCCAGCGCCACATACAGGTTGGGATTATTCGGGCCGAAATCATGGCCGTCGCTCAGGTGCGTGTCGCCACTGCCTTCACAACCCGCCAGCATCAGCGCCGCGCACAGTAATACGCCAGAACTTAAGCGCCATATAAAAAATTTCATTTCCACTCCCATTTCATATGAAGGATACGTCGTGTACCATGACCATGCGATCCCAGGCATACAGTTAAGCCTGCACTATACTATAGTAACCATGGTGCCGCAACGTTTAATTGAATGCATAGTAATTTGAATCCGGGTTTTGCAAAGAGGCTCAGGATTAGAATTTGCATCCAGTTCCGACTTCATATATTCTATTCCGTAAACGCCTGCGAATAAAGGAAAAACTTGGTTGACTCATTGGTTTCAGCCCAGAGAACATTAGCTCCGTGGCGTGATCTGCGTTCGGAGGACTCCCGCGATGACGCTCTTGAGTTGGTCATCATTTCCAGTGTTTGTTCTTGCGCTGTTCGTCGTCATCGAGGCTTTACCCTTCTGGCGGCGTGGGCTCCGCGTCTCGAGGTGGTGGATCGCCATCGCGTGGTTCGGCCGGCCCTGGGCGGTCTGGGCGGTCTTTAATATTTTCTACCGCATCTTCGCATCGCGGGGCTTTAACAACCGGCGGACATTCCCCTTCTACTACAACCTGTGGGATGAGAAGGTGACGCTGGCCGGCACGATCCGGCGGTTAGTCCCGTCGCCTGATTTCTGGATCTGGACCCTGGTGGTCGCCGTGCTCATCGTCCTGTTCTGGTTGGTCTGCCGGTGGGTAATGAGTGGCGCCGCCGCTCCCCGGAAGACGGCCCTGGCGCTGAGTGCAATGGTGGTCCTCGGGTTCCTCCTGCCGCTGGCCTTCGACTGCCTGCCCGCGGGCATGGCCGATCCCTGGCAGAAGAAGGGTTCCTTTGGATACATGTGGGTCGACTCCGGGAACACGATGCTCTATTGCCTTCCACTGGTGAAGAACCAGGGGGACTACTTCCGCCGCTTCGAGGAGATCCAGCCGGAGTTGAAGGTGTCCATCCACGGCGCCGATCATCCCCCGGCGTCGGCGTTGGCGCTGTACTGGCTCGGGAAACTGTTCGGCGCCCACAAGGATATCTACCGCGACTGGCGGCGCTACGAGCTGGCTACGGCGGCGTTCGCGTCCCTGAGCCTCGTAGCCATGTTCTTCCTGGGGTGGAGCATGTTCCGGTCGGTGGAGACCGGGCTCATGGGCGCGGCACTGTGGGCGGTGAAGCCGGCCACGCTGGCCTATAACTCGTTCGCGCCGGACACGGTTTATTGGGTCTTTTACATTCTCTGCTTTGCTTTCAGTTGGCGGGTGGTGATGGCGGACAAGCGGCCGTGGCTTGACATGGTCGGCCTCGGGCTCGTGCTCTATGCGCTGACCCTGCTCAACTTCAACTGGCCCATGCCGGCCGGCATCTTCGGCCTGTTCCTGCTCATCCGGGCCTACCGGGAGAAGATTCCCTTCAAGGAGTGGATGCTGCGCGGGGCCATGCCGCTTGCAATCATGACCGGCCTTCTCGTTGGCACCTGCCTCTACTATCGGCTGAACTACTTCAAGATCTTCATCTATGCCCTGAAGTGCTTCAGCTACTACAACCTGAACACCGCCTACAAGTGGATGGCGGCGCTCATCGGTGGGCAACTGGATCTGTATCTGATGTCCGGCAGTTTGTGCTCGTACCTGCTGTGGACGCGGATCCCGGGTTGGCTGCGCCAGAAGCCCCTGGTGCCGCAGGTCCTGTTCGGCGCGGTCATCCTGGGGTGTTCCCTCGTGGCCGTTCTTGTCCTTAAAGACCTCAAGCTCGAGACCGCCCGCATCTGGGCATGG
>VSJD01000064.1 GCA_008636095.1 Kiritimatiellota bacterium
ATCCCTGCCGTTCCCCTGGTACTCGTGGCGAATTACATGAGGAGCCTGGAACACCCGCGCTTCTATTTCCTTATGGCCGTGGTTCTGCCCCTGGTCCAGTACTACGTGATGAGGCTGGTGATGGTTTCCGCGGGATGATCTGAGGATGGCGCACGGACAAAATCAGGAAGTCTGAAACCAGCACCCACGTTAAACTGTTATCCCGAAACACCCGAGTGCCGACCTTGAGCTAAAATAAAAATCTTTTTCTAAATAAAAAATCCGTGTATGCTCTGCAAATTAATTCCGTGGAATACAAGTGTTCGCGAATAACCCGGTAGTGGGGATCATGTGAATTTTGAACCGGAACAACGTGTGGCCCGGGTGGTTTGGCCGTGGCGAACGCCGCCCCAGGCGAGTGTTACCGGCGTATGGGCGCGCCGCCGGCGCGTCCTGCTCCAGTGCGCCGTCACGGCTGTTATTGCCACGCTCCTGATGTGGTGGCTTGGCCGCTACCGGCTGGGACTATGCCTGTATTGCTTTAGCGCCGTTATCCTGATTTGCGGCTTTCTGGCGCCTAAAGCATTTGATGTCCTGGAACGATTGGGCCAGAAGCTGGCCCAGACGATAGCCCTGGCGTTAACCTGGATCCTGCTGATGCCGTTTTTTTACCTGTGCTTTGCGCCGGCGCGGCTGATCCTGAAACTTATGGGTAAAGACCCGATGCATCGCCATTTTGAACGTAACCGCAGTTCTTACTGGGTGGACCACAAGCCGCCGCTAATCCCCCGGCCTTATACAAGGCAATATTAATGAACATTCTGGGAATCAGTGCTTATTACCATGACTCGGCGGCCGCTCTGGTGCGGGATGGTGAGATCGTTGCTGCGGCCCAGGAGGAGCGTTTCACCCGCAAGAAACACGATGCCGGCTTTCCCCTGCAGGCCATCCGGTATTGCCTGGCGGAGGATAAGATTGCCCCGGGCCAGTTGGATGCCGTCGCGTTTTACGACAAGCCAATTGCCAAGTTCGCTCGCATCCTCGAAACCTATTTCAGCGTGGCGCCCCGCGGCCTGCAATCCTTCATGATGGCGCTACCCCTGTGGCTGAAGCAGAAACTCTGGATCCCGATGGAAATCGAGGCCACGCTGGAATCCCTGGGATTTCCGCCCGGCATACCGGTGTATTTTCCCGAGCATCACGAGTCGCATGCCGCCAGCGCTTTTTTTCCATCCCCGTTTGAGCAGGCCGCCATCCTGACATTAGACGGTGTCGGCGAATGGGCCACCAGCACAATCGGACGGGGTCAGCAGAATCACCTGGACATCCTGAAAGAGCTTCGCTTTCCCCACTCGTTAGGGCTGCTGTATTCGGCCTTTACCTATTTTACGGGGTTCCGGGTCAACTCGGGCGAATATAAACTCATGGGCCTGGCCCCTTACGGTGAACCGATTTATGTCAACCGTATCCTGGACAACCTGCTGGACCTCAAGGAAGACGGCTCGTTCCGGCTCAATCTGGACTATTTCGGTTACTTAGATGGATTGACCATGACCAACGCCAAATTCAATCGGCTGTTTGACGGGCCGCCACGGAAATCGGAGGCGGAAATCACTCAACGGGAAATGGATTTGGCCCGCTCGATCCAGGTGGTGACCGAGGAAATCGTCCTGCGCATGGCGCGCACCGCGCGAGCGCTCACGGGACTGGAGAACTTATGTTTGGCTGGAGGCGTGGCGCTCAATTGCGTGGCCAACGGCCGGCTCCTGCGGGAAGGGCTGTTCAAAAACATCTGGATTCAGCCGGCGGCCGGCGATGCCGGCGGCGCCCTGGGCGCGGCGCTCATGGTGTGGCATGTTGTTCAGAATCAGCCCCGCGCGGCTGACGGCGTCCATGACCGCATGCAGGGTTCTTACTTGGGCCCGGCGTTCGATGAAGCGGAAATCGAGGCCTTCTTGCAGGCCCGGGGCTATCCGGCCGAAAAAATCAACGACCCCAACCAATGGGCCGACCAAATCGCCAACCTGATTGCCACCGAACAGGTTATCGGCCTGGTACAGGGGCGCATGGAATTCGGACCACGCGCGTTGGGCAACCGCTCCATAATCGGTGATGCCCGTTCGACCAAGATGCAGGCAACCATGAATCTCAAGATCAAGTATCGCGAATCGTTCCGCCCATTTGCGCCGACCTGCCTGGAAGAGCGTGTCGGCGAGTATTTCGACCTGGACCGACCTTCCCCTTACATGCTCCTGGTGGCGCCGGTGCGGGGCAGTCGGTGTCGTGATGTGGCCGAATCCAAAAAACTTCCCGTGCGCGAACGGATCAACCAGGCGCGGTCCGATGTGCCCGCCATTACGCATGTAGATTACTCCGCGCGGATTCAATCGGTGTCGCGCGCGGTGAATCCCGGCTATTACCGCATTATCCAGGCCTTTGAAAAAAAGACCGGGTATGGTATTATTATTAACACCTCGTTCAATGTCCGTGGCGAGCCGATCGTCTGCACGCCGGAAGACGCCTATCGGTGTTTTATGCGGACGGAAATGGACGCGCTGGTGTTGGGGTCATTTATCCTGGACAAGAAGCGCCAGCCGCCTTGGCAGGAAAAGAAACACTGGCGGGAGGATTACGTGTTGGATTGAGCGAGTAAACCAGGAACAAGCAAGGAGACGGCTGATGAGATTTTTAAAATACTTGGGGCGGTTGCTGAAAGAATTTATGGGATTCGCCTGGCATAACAAAGCCTGGTGGATTGTGCCAATCGTGTTGGTGCTTTTGCTGATGGCCATGCTGATCGTGCTGGGGCAAACCACGGCGCCTTTCATCTATACGCTGTTCTAAAAAAAGCAAAAACCATGTTGTGCACTTCGGCAAGCGTTAGGATCACCGAAACAAAGCGTTTTTATGAAAGTCTTGCGCTTAATGTCCTCCCGGTTTGTTTGCGTCCTCTGCCTCGGGCTTTTTGACCTGCTGTTGGTCGTGAACCTCCTGATCATGCTCCTGGCCTGGTTGCTGGATCCCTTCCGATTAAATCTGGGGCCGATGCACCTCACCATACACGGGGGCCTGAAGCCGATTCTCATGCTGGTCCTTATTTTTGGGGTACGGCAACTCCTGGCGTGGGCGTTCGCACGGAGCTATCCCCATGTTCGCGGCCTGTGGGAGTCGGCCATTTTCAAGAAAATTTGTTTTGCGCTCATAACTACGTATGTTTTTTTTGCCCTGTTCGAATCGGTGCTGGTCTGGACCCGGTTCAATACAGCCGTGCCCCCCATCATTTTCCAGGGCAAAATCAACAAGGGCGGCTTGAAAATTACCGATACAATGCCGGATGCCGAACTGATCTACCGATTCCAGCGGGGAATTGATTTCGGGGGGCGCCGGATCAATAGTTTGGGCTTCCGGGACCGCGAGGTAGATCCTCGCAAGAAGCCCGGCACGATCCGCGTCATTTGCATGGGCGATTCAGTGACCGGCCAAGGCCATCCGGGTTATTCGCAATACCTTCATGAGCGGCTCACCAATAATCCTCCCACGCCCGGCGCCTGGGAAGCATTTAACATGGGCGTCTACGGATACACGTCCCTGCAGGGCCTGCGGCTGTTTCAAAAACAAGGTCGGCTGCTAACCCCTGATATCGTCACTTTGTATTACGGATGGAACGACCATTGGCTTGCGGACGAGCCCGATTGCCATCGGATGGGTTTGGAGATGCGCCCATTTGCCGGACGGATCTTCGAATTGTTCCAGCAGAAACGTATCTTCCGCCTCGTGGTCTGGGCCCTGAATCCCGTCCCGCACGTGACCGTGCGCAACCACGGAGATGCCCGCGTGCCGCGCGTGGCGCCGGATGAATATCGCTCCACGCTGGAAGCCTTTGTCCGCGAAATTCGCGCGGCTGACGCCATTCCTGTCCTGATCACGGCGCCGCGCCGCTCCTTGACCCAGAACGTGGTCGCCAAAAAACACGTCATCTCCGTGGAACAGGGCCATCGCACGCACGATGAGTATGTAGAGATTACGCGCCAAGTGGCCAGGGAATCCAACGTTGAACTGCTTGATCTGGCTAACCTCTTTACCAACCAGGCGTGTGATGGCTATTTTGCGCCTGACGGCATCCATTTTGATAACTATGTGCTGGAGGGGGACATGACCATCGATTCTCCACCCCTCTCCCTCCCCCAGCCGGGGTTGATGCGCATCGCGGAGGAGCTGGACCGGAAAGTGCGGGACATCACCCGTACGCCGGCCTGGCAATCACAGTGCTTGGCGTCACCTTAACCCCCCCCATTGCGTCCGCCAGGCGCGGCAGGCCAGCCCTTCGCGCAGGATGACCAGCATGAGGCCGATATCGCGCGGGTTGTGTGAGCCGGCGGAATCGAAAATGATAATGGCGTCGCCGCTGGATTGGCCAAAGCCCGTGGCCAGTGCGGTACCTTTGCCGATGGCGCGCGGATTCAACACGATCCGGGCGCCTTTGCCTGGGCCATGCCGATAGTCAGACCCTGCGGGTTATCCACTACGACCAGGGTTTCGAACCGGTAGCGCGCTAGGCAGGCGATGGCCACAGTCAGTTCGTCGAGGATTGGACCGATGGTGGCCTCTTAATTCCGGGCGGGAATAACTATGCCGACTTTTTGGATGGGCATAAGTGTTCCTTCATGGCCTGCCGCGGTGAAGTTGATTCCCTGCGTCTCGACCCCGTCCGCTTATCAGACATAAATAATACAATATTGTTTATATATTGTTGTTGACAATTATGCCGTATATACTAAAAAGGGGGCATGAAGAAAAATGGCGGCAATTCTGAAAAGAACATATGGCTGGGGAAACAGCCGGAAAAGATCTATGAGGCTCTGCTGACCGAAATCAGGGCCGGGCAACTGCGTCCGGGCGCAAGAGTGCCGACCGAAAAAGAGTTGTGCGGGCGTTTTCATGTTTGCCGCAATACAGTGCGGCGCGCTCTTGGGCAGCTGACGGCGGAACAATGGCTGGTTCATCGTGCGGGTGTCGGTTGTATGGTTGCATCCACGCCGAGCATAACGACCGCAGTGCGGCAATCGCACAGGTCGGATACGGTGTCATTTATGTATCATGGGCCACGCGAGACTATAGTATGGCTTCAAAATCTATTGTTAGACCGCGGATATCTGCTCGGTTTGTTTTCCCAGAGGGAACAGGGATGGGACTCCCGGCTGGAGGCGTTGTTTTTACGTCAAGTGCGCGAACAACGGCACCGGGCCCTACTGGCAAGCTGCACTCCGGCCGAACCAACGAATGCCCTGTTATTGGCCGATCTGTCCGCTGCCGGTGTCCGGGTAATTCACGTAGAACCATATTCCAGCGATACTCTGCCGACGGAATCTTTCATCATACCGGACTATAAACGCGCCGGGTACGCGGCGGCGGCCGCGCTTCTTCTGCGCGGATACGATCCGATCTTGTACGTTGGAGATCCAAAAAGTCCTTCGCCGTTTCATGTTTTGCAGGAGCGCGGGTTTTTGGAAGCCCAGCGGGAATTGCTTGGTTGGAGCGGGGAACGACGGCTGTTCAAAGGCGCCACGTCGGAACGAGCCAATTTCATTGGTGCACAATGGCTGAAGCAATCCTCCGGGCGAACACTATTGCGCGCTTTGCGCAACCGCAAACCGGGATTTCTCTGTGCGACGCAGGAATTTGCCGTGCAATTGATTAAGTTGTTGCGGCAGGAGGGCGTGGCGGTACCCGATGAAGCGGGGTTAGTTGGGCCGGAACTGATTAGCGATCAGATGCCGACGGAAACTTTGGCGCAGGTTCGGTTCCCCCGGCAGGAGTTGCTGGAACGGGCCGTTGAGCATGCGATTGCCGAGGATTATCACGAAATTCGCGAGCTTGTTCCACCATCCCTCATTGTCGGGGCCACCTTGGCAGTTCTTGATTCCGGAAAACAGCGCAAAACATGCAGTCAAAAATAATGAACAACCGGGAAATAATATTAACGGTGGTGTCAAGAAGAAGGCCGGAACGTATGCCCTACACTTACGAAGCCACGCGCGCGGCGGAAGAGGAGGTGCTTGCCATATAGATAACACCAGAAAATCGAAACTTAACTTTTCGAGGAATGCTTGTTTTCCCTCGATATTAAACACGTTTTGACTCAAAATATGAACCTTGCGAGATGCTAATGATTAAAAGTTATCGGGCAGGAGAGGTAAAATTATGTCAAATGCAAAGTTTTATTCAATCGGGCTGGTTGTTTTTACCGCTGCCATGTTTTTATTGCTGATGAGGGAGACCGAAGGCAGCCAGGAAAAATCAGGATTATGGCCGGACTCGCCCTTTTATGCCAAAATAATCGAAGTAACCCCGGGCGGGGTTTTGATGCTGCAGCCGGCTATTCCGGCTGTTACGAATCAAGGGCCGATCAGCTTGATTTTGTCGTTTCCCGACAAAATTACCGGTAGCTCTTTGATCATCGAAGGCGTTGATGCTTTAAACACCGTCAAGCCATTAAAACAAATTTGGCGTACAAGCAAGTCCGGCGGCAATGCGCGCAACGAGCTTTGCTGCCAGTTGATGCCCGTACAGGGGATAGAACTGCGCGCCTGCTTTTTTGACCGCAACATGGTGCACTATTACAATGAATCTTTAATGCGCTTCTCCGGTACCCGCGACTGGGAACATCTGGAATGGGAAATCAAGGCCCCGCAATCGGCTTCATTAGGCGGAGTTATTCCGGTTTTCGCGGATAAAACCGGAGGCGCCAGTGACCTGGGTGTTTTATCAGGCAATTTGCTTTTTAAAAATTTCTCCATCAAGGATCTGGAAAATAATAAAATTATTTTCCAGTTGCCTAAAACCATCTCGCTGGCTGGGAACAGCAACAGTTATGCCAGCCGTTATTGCCGTGTCGCGCGCAAAGCAGACAGCTTTGCCGATAAAATGCAGGAAGAACGCGGGCTGATCAGGTTAAATCCCGGGAAAAAATATCTGATTGCCTGTGACATCAAAGCCGAAAATATTCTGCTCCAAGAAAAAACCGCGGATAGTGATGCCATCAATTACGCCAAAACCATGGTTTTTAATGTCGACAAGGATTTGCAATTGCCTGAAAATCTGGGCTGGCGCCTGGAAGACCAGAACGGCGTGGTAATTAAAGAAGGGCAAGTCCTTTTAACCGCCGGTAAAAGCGCGTGCGCGCCCAAAAAACTGGAAACTTCAGTCTGGATCGCGGAAACCGCGTTACCAGCGGAAATACCGGCGATCAGGAAGTTGTATTTGCAAAAATTCCGTTCCTGGGGATTGAATACGGTTCTGCCGTATATGCCGGATATTGATTTTGAAGCTCCCATTTCCCCGGAACACCTTGATATTCCCGTTGCTCGTGAAGCAAAAAAACTGGGTTTGCGTACCAGAACCTACTTTGGTTTTCTTTATGAACCAACCGCTAAAAAATACTGCGAGGACCATCCGGAGTTCTGGGCCACAACTATTCACGGCAATAAAACCCCTGATTACCGTGTCTGCCTGACACACGCCCTGGATGGCGGCAAGTATGATGTTCCACCAACTACTGTTAAAGGCGGCAAGGAAAATCCCTGGCTGGGACGAACCTATGAGATTGTTAAAAAATCCGTAGAATTCAACAAATTGGACGGTATCTGGTGGGATTTTGAAATCAGGGCGGCTCCGTTCTTTACGAATTTTGTTTATAAAGGAACTATAAATCCCAGTAATTCCAATGTCGTTAGACAGGTCTGTATGTGTCCGCGCTGTCTGCGGGCTTTTCAGGATTATCTGAAACTGGACCATGTTCCCACCTTGCCGGAGTGCAGGACGTCGTTATACAACCAGTGGGTTGATTTTAAATGCGGGCAGCATATCAAGGTCTGGACTCTAATGCGGCAAGCTGCCCGGGAAAGTAACCCCGCGGCCAGCTTCGGCATTTATACCGGCCCGAACGATGAACAAACCAGACAGTGCTATGGCGTAGACTGGGGAATGTCCGGCCCCTATCTGGATATTGCCATGCAACGGCCATCTTTTCAAAACGGGGTGTATTCGGTAGTGAGCAATCTGTACAAGGCTTTTTTGGCTAAAAATCCGGGGCTCGACCCCACCCCGAAAATCATTAACAGCCTGCAGGTCTTCCATTACAGCGACGTAGGCCGTTACGTTAATAACGCCAATCGAAGCACTTACCAGGCTCTGCCGAATTTAAAGAATTTTATATTGAAACATATTGCCATAGGCGGCAGTTACGGCTGGTCTTTCTGTGGCATCTGGGGCATGGATGATCAGCTGATCAAACCTATCCGCGAAGCTAACGCCTTGGTGGCAGAATATGAAAATTATTTCATTGAAGGCCGGAGAGCCGATAACGTCACGCTCAAACTGGGCAAGGCGGAGATCGTCACCTGGCAAAAAGGCGATAAATATATCACGATAATTTTTAACGACGCCCCCACGGCGGAAAATATTATGCTGGTGAACGATAAACAGCGGGAAGCAAAATTGACTGTCCCGCAAAACGACTGCCTGGTTTATGAATGGTAAACATTTGTATTTTCTTTGTGCGCTATGCGTTCTCTATTAGTTAAAAAAACTGGGTTGCGGGCATAGCCCACGTTGAAAAGGAATAAACGATTGTGAGTGCAATAATTGATGGCAATAAATTGATTGAACGGCAACTGCACGCGACCAATCCGGAGGAAGTGTTTGTGGCGGACGGGATAAAAACTACGATTGCACCGGTACGTTATACCCCGCTGCTGGCTGATCCTTCGCTGGCTTTGAGTCTGGACGGGGCATGGCGTGTCAAGCGCTGGCCTTTTCCGGCGGATGAGGCAAGCCTGGCATCATCCACCATGCCGGATAACGACTGGGAAGAACGGGCCCAGCCGGGAAAGATATTTTATGCCGATCCGGAAGCTGACCATGCGCCGATTCCCAACTGGGACAGGGTGACATTATCTCATATTAATCCCGAAGACGGCGCAGTAATTCGGCGGAGTGTGCGTATACCCTCCGCTTGGGCCGGTAAGCGCATATATCTACGGTTTGACAGCATCTATCCCGCTGGACGTATTTATCTTAATGGTAAACTTTTGGGCGATCACCGCAGTGGTCTGACTCCGGTTGAATACGACGTGACCGACCGCGTAATGCCAGGGAAAGATGCGTTGGTTGCCGTCCGATTGTTGCGTAAACATAAATTTGTCCAGATGGATATGCCCAGGCATGCGCTTGAATTTGCCGGGCTGGCGCAGTCCGCCTGCTTTTTTGCGACCGGGCAAGGTCAGATCAGCGACTATCATCTTTGCGCCGAACTGGATTCGGCGCTAACCACCGGCACGCTGGCAGGCAAGGTCATTTTGCGGAATTGTGGGACCACGGCAGTGAATGCCAAAATTCGCCTGACACTGACAGAACAAAGTGGTCACCCCGTGGCGGTTGTTGCGAAGGATGCGATTTTGAAAGCCGGAACTGCTGTAGAAGTTCAATTAGGCGTAACAATTAAAAATCCAAAATTATGGAACGATGAATTTCCCAATCTCTACCAGACTCGTCTGGAACTGGAAACTCCGGGATTGCCTGTGCAAACGGTGGTGTTTCGCACCGGGTTCCGCCAGCTGGAATTGAGTCCGGCCGGACCAAAACTCAACGGTCATTTTGTAAAATTTCGCGGCGTGAATCATCTTAGCTTTCATCCCGAGGGCGGACTGTATACGCCCCGCGAATGGCTGAAATGCAATCTACAATTGATGAAAAAAGCGAACGTGAACGCCATCCGCACTCATTTTCTGGGACCGCGTGACTTGGCCGATTTATGCGACGAACTGGGTATTTATCTTCTTCAGGAACTACCGATAGATTGGGGCACCCATTATATTCATGATCCGGAATGGGTGGGGCCGGCGTTAATGCGGATTGAGGGGGGGATTCGTCGCGACCGGCATCATCCGTCGGTCATGGTATGGAGCGTTGGTAACGAAAACATGCCGGAGAGTTCTGGTGTGGCTGAGGCCGGCTGGAACCACCTATGCATTTACGATCGTTTTTGCAAACGGCTGGATCCAAGCCGGCCGACTATGTTTCCCCCGCCCGGACCGGCGAATAAGATTGACGGTATTTTTGAAGTCCGTGTGGGCGATATTGCCGACACGCATTACAGTTTTAATTTGCAGAAGGAATTCCGCCGTACCGGGAAGATGGTCAATCCCCGGAGCTGGGACGCCGATATGGAAGAAGTGACCCGGCAACAGGCGCTGGCGCGCGGCTGGAGCGGAGTATGGTTCAGTTCGGAATATGGCATTTTCAACGGTTTACCGGATTTACTCAATGCGCCGTATCTCTCGCTGATCTGCGATCAAAAACCGAAAGATATTTTTAACGGCCAAAATTCTTTGCAGGTATTTATTGAACGCCTTCGAGCAGAATGGGGTAATATGCGCGATGATCCCGCATGTCTCGGAGGTACCTATTTTCCCTGGCTGTGTTGCGGTGTGGGTAAAGGACATGAAGGCAATCCCTGGGGTTGGGTGCGTTGGGGCGAAGATGCCGACTGGGGCGTGGTAACTGCCGACCTTCTGCCGAAACCGTTTTTCTGGGCACTGCGCGTTCTTTTCAGTCCGGTCTGGTTCCTGCCAAGGGCGGCATGGAAAAAGGGTGCGGACAGTTTTGCCGTTACCCTGACAAATCAATACAACGCGATTGATTTGCAAGATTGTATTTTACGCACACAGCAGAACGCGGGCGGCGAATGGATGAGCATGGTGCGGCAATATCGCGATATTCCGGTGAAATGTCCACCTGGTAAGACCGTGACACTGGATATTCCCATCTGGCATGATGGCATGAAAAAAGCATTGGGAAAAGGCAGTTTTGGCTACTGCCGTTTTAATTTGCTCGATCCGGCCGGATTCAGGCCAATCATGGCGGATGTGCTTGTTATGCCCGAGGAGATGATCGCGCGGCTTGACAACACCATGCCAATCGGCCCGGATGCGGTCTTGTGAGCCTTATTCCAGGTCGCTGCGCGGCTTAAAGAACCGCTCCTGGATTTTATCCATGTACATGAAAATTCCCGGGGTCACAAACAACGTTATGATCTGGGCGAAGACCATGCCACCGACCACCACCAGGCCGAGCGGGATACGCGATGAGGCATCCGCGCCATAGCCCATGGCGATCGGCATGGTGCCAAGGATGGCGCACAGGCCGGTCATCAGGATCGGGCGGAAACGCACGAGACAGGCATCATAGATTGCATCGTAACTGTTCATGCCCTCCCGCCGGCGCTGTTCGGCAAAGTCCACCATCAAGATGCCGTTTTTGGTGATCAACCCAATGAGCACGAACATGCCGATATAGCCGTAAATCGAAAGCTCACTGCCAAATGCCAGCAGGGTCAGCAGGCCGCCAAAGACCGCCACCGGCAGGGTCGTGAGAATCGTGAAGGGATGGATGTAGCTTTCGTATAAGATCCCCAGCATGATATATTTCAGAAAGATCGCGACAAACAGCAGGATACCCAGGCTGGCGATGGATTGCTTGAATTCCTGGGCATCCCCGGTAAATTTGCCAACCACGCCGGATGGTAAAATTTTGGCGGCCAAATCCTCCATTTTCTTCGTGGCGTAGCCTAACGGAATACCCGGAGCAATACTGAAGGAAAGCGTGGCGGATTCCTGTTGCTGGGCATGCGGCACATTCTGCGGGCCAGCCTCTTCCTTCCAATCTACGACGGATTTCAAGGGTACAAGCCGGCCGGTTACGGATGAGCGCAAATAGAGCATGGTCAGGTCATTGGGCAGGCGCTGGTGTTCCTTTTCAATTTCGGGAATGACCTGATACTGGTCAAGATCGGTGGTGAACTGGGTGATATAGCCGCCGGCATACCCGATGGCCAGGGCCTGCTCGATGGTCTGTGCCGTGATGCCCAGGGCCGAGGCGCGGTCACGGTCGATTGCCATATTCAAGCGCGGCATGGTGAGCTTGATGTTATTCTGGACACTAAAAAAGCCTGGTATGCCGCGCATCGCCATCTCGAGTTGCCGGGCAGTGGCATAAACCATGTTACGGTCCAACCCCATGAGCAGATAGGCATAGTCACTGCCTTCGGCGGTTGATTCGGCCCCGGAACTGATTTTCAGCACCGGCATGGCTTGCAGGTAGCAGAAACCGGAGGGTAGCACCATCAACCGACCCATGAGCTTTTGGATGTAATAATCGATCGGATACTTGCGCTCATTGGGCGGGCGCAGGCGGATGAAGAGGAACCCCATGCTCTGATCGGCGCCAATCTGGTAGCCGGTGACACTGCCCAGCTGGATCACATCGGGCTCTTCGCTGATAATGGCCATCGCCTGTTTTTGGAAGGCCTGCATCTGTGCGGTGGATGCCCCCTGCGGCATCAGCATCGCACCATGGATGAAACTGCTGTCGCCCTTGGGCAGAAAGCTCTGGGGCAGGATCAGAAAGAGTCCGATGGTTCCCGCGATACATATGGCCCAGGCAATCAGGGACACATATTTATGGTGGAGTGTCCAGGTCAGCGCTTTGCCATATTGCCGCACCAGGCCGGCGATGGTGTCGGTAATCAGCCGTTGGGCACGGTTGGGCGCCTCATGTTGCTGAATGATACGCGCGCACATCATCGGCGACAGCGTCAGGGCCACCACGGTGGAGACGATGACGGCATAGATCACAGTCAGGGCGAACTCGCGCAGATTGCGGCCGACCGCGCCACTCATGAATACCAGCGGGGCAAAGACAATGATCAAAGCCACACTGGTGGAGATCACGGTAAAGGTGATTTCCTTCATGCTCTGGATTGCCGCCGGGATGGGCTTCATGCCCGCTTCCATGTGGCGCACCGTGTTTTCCAGCACCACGATGGCATCATCCACGAGGAAACCGACCGCCAGCACGATGCCCATCAGTGAAAGCGTATCAATGCTGAACTTGGAAATCAGCATGAGGATCAGCGTACCAAGCAGGGAAATCGGTAGGACGATACTAGGAATAACCGTTTCGCGTACCCGACCGAGGAACATGAACATCACCAGCACTACCAGGATCAGGGCGATGAGCACCGTGACCTGCACATCCTCAATGGATTCCCTGATCGGCTGCGCGCCGTTATGCATCGTTTCAAAATTAATGGAGCGCGGCAACTCTCGCCGGGCTGTTGCCAGCGTCTGATCGATCATGTCGGCCACCGCAACCGTATTGGCTCCGTTGACGCGCGAGATGGCCATGACCACGCACATGCCTTTTTCCGGCAAACCCGGTTTCCGGTAACGGATATCCACCAGGTCGTCGGTGACGCTGTCTATACAGTGGGCCACGTCTTTCAACCGCACCGGCGCGTTGTTGCGATAGGCAATAATCAGTTCGCCATATTCGCGCCCAGTGCGCAACTGGCCTTGCGGCTCGAGCGAAAAGGTTCGCGAAGATCCGTTAAGACTGCCACCGGGAATGTTGACCGTGCCGGCTCTCAGGGCCAAAGCCAGCTCGTCCACGCCAATCTGATAGGACGCCAGCTGTTCTGGGATAAACTGGATGCGCACTGCCCGCTGGGCGCCGAAGGTCTGCACCTGGGAAACGCCCTCGAGCATGCTTAGCTTTTTCGAGATGATATGATTGGCGTAGTCATAGAGGTCCCCGTGCGACAACGTGTCCGAATACAGCATGAGGTAATAGATTGGTGCGTCGGAGGGATTGTATTTCTTATAGGTCGGGGGATTGGGCAGGTCCTTGGGTAGATTGTTCTGCGCACGGGTAATTGCCGCCTGCACATCCGGCGCCACCAGGTCCACGTTGCGATCCAGGCTGAACGTCAGATTGATGGTGGTGAAACCCTCTTTGTTATCCGAGATCATGGACTGCAGACCGTTGATCTGAGTGAACTGGTTTTCCAGAGGAGTGGCTACGGCCGAGGCCATCGTCGCCGGGCTGGCCCCGGGATAGAACACGGACACCTGGATCACGGGATAGTCCACGGTCGGCAGGCTGTTGACCGGCAGTTTGAAATAGGCCCACACGCCAAACACGGCCATGACGACCATGACCAGCGTCGTCATAATCGGCCGCCGGATAAAGATTTCCGAGAAAGTCATGCCAAGTTCCGTTCGTTAAAAACAGTCGTTATGCCTGCGATCATTTGCCTCCTGGCGCACCTGTCGGGGCATTGCCGGACGGCGGCGCGGCCGCTTCCATCACCGCCGCGCCGGGATAGAGCATCAACTGGCCCAGCACAACCACTTTTTCACCGGGCGCCACGCCCTCAATAATCTGCAGTAGATTGTCGTACCGTACGCCTGGTTTGACCAGCCGGAGATCCACCTTGTTATCCTTTGAAACGACAAATGTATAGGGGCCGTCCTTGCCGAATTGCACCGCGCTTTCCGGAACCATCACGGCATCGCGAGCGATGCCGGCCAGGATGCGCACCTCGATAAACTGCTGGGCCCAAAGCTTCCGGTCAGGGTTGGGAACCAGCCCGCGCAACAGAATCGTGCCGGTCTGATAGTTGACGGCATTGTCCAGGAAGACCAGCTCACCCGCATAGCTGTTCGTGTCGCCGCGCGGTGTGACTTCGATCCGAATCGGTCCGGCCGCCATTTCCCGGCGCAGGATGTCCAGGTACTGTTCCGAGACCGAGAACTCCACGAAGAGGGGATCGTAACTGCGGACATTGGTCAGCTTGGTCTGGTTGGCCATGGCCAGGTTGCCGTTATCCAGAAAGCGCTTGGAACAAACTCCATTGACCGAGGAGGTGACCATACAGCGCGAGAGATCCAGTCTGGCCTGATCGAATGCCGCTTCATCAATCTGGAGCTGAGCCGTGGCGGCATCCAGCTTCGTTTTCAGCGTGTCGAACGTTTCCGCCGAAATCATGTTTTTCGCAAGCAGTGGGCGGTTGCGTTCCAAGGTAAGGCGGCTCAATTCCAGGTTTGCCCGGTCGGCGGCCACAAGACCATCGGCCTGACGGACCCGGATGGCATAGTCACTGGGGTCAATCAGAAATAGCGGCTGGCCGTTGGTGACGATGGCCCCATCCAGGATAAAGGTTTTAACAATTATTCCAGAAACCTGCGGGACAACATCTACGCTCACCTGATCTTTTGTATTCCCGAAAGCGCTGATCACCACCGGCGTATCCATCTTCACGGCCAGTGTGCTTTGTACCGCGGCGGGCGGGAATTGCGGCGGGCCCTTCTGACGTTTGGAGCAGGCCCCCAATGCCAGGGCCAGCGTACTGCCGGTAACGAGTATGACAGCAAAGCGCAGATATCGGTTCATGGTTGATCCTTCCTGGCGGGGGTTGAGAAAATTCCTTCGGTCTGTGCCGCCCCGCCCTTTTCCAGGCGGCCGGTGGCATAGGCAAGGTTGGCCAGGGCGGTGAACGTGTCCTGCCGGGCGGATACATATTGCGTTCGCGCCTGGGCCAGCTTGCTTTCGGCATTCAACAGATCGATGATATTACTAAGTCCGTTCTTGTAACTATCCAGCGCCAGGTCATAGGAGGCCGAGGCGCTGGTAAGATAAGCGATGCTAACCGTATGCCGTTCCAGGGCGGTTTCATAAGAATAATACTGGTTCCAGACATTGGCGCTGGCCGCCAGTTCCGCTTGCTGGAGTTGCGCCTGGGCGGAATCCGCCTGCGCTGCCGCGGCGCGCTTGGCGCTCAGGGTCTGGAAGCCATCGAATAAGGTCCATTGGAGCGTGGCGCCCGCGCCGTAGAACCAGTCATTAACCTGTAAATCCTTGCCGGTCATGGTGTCATAATAATCTCGGCTGACATTGCCGTTAACGTAAAGCGAGGGCCAGAGGGCCGAGCCCGTCACCCGGATAGCGGCCTTCTTTGCGGCCAGCGTTGCGCGCAGTGCGGCAATATCCGGCCGCCGGTCAAGCGCATCGTCAATCAGTTGCCGCATATCCTGCGACGTAACCGCTGTGGGCACATCATTGGTCGGCGCCACCACCTGGACTGTTATATCGGCCGGAATACCCATGGCCTGGGCCAGCGCGCCCCGCGCAATCTTGAACTGACCTTTGGCGTTGACCAGACCATAACGCGACTGGTCGTAGCTGGCCTGGGCCTGGAGTACTTCCAGGTCGGTACCTACGCCGGCGGCTTTGCGCGCCCGTGCCGTCTCAAGCGCCGTTTGGGCATCTTTCACGTTTGCCTCGGCCGCCTCGATACCGGCCTTGGCGCTGACCAGACCATAATAAGCGGTCTCCACGGCCAGCAGGATATCCTGGATGGAGCGGTTAAAAAGATAATTTGTGGCATACACGGTCTGGAGCGCCTGCTCCACGGCCGCGCTGCGCCCGCCGCCGAAATTGATGACCAGATAATTAAGCTGAAGCCCGGGGCCATATTTCACGTAGTCCAGGTCAAAACCGTCCGGATTCGCCGTGAGCCGCTGGCGGCTGGCCCCGGCTGTACCGACAACGGTCGGCAGGAAATAACCCTTGGCCTGGTCCACCTGTGCGGAAGCAGCCCGGGCATCGCTCCACGTCTTGCGACTGGCAGGATTATTCTGCAGGGCAATATCCAGTGCCTCGGCCAGTGACTGGTCATTGGTAAAATCCGTTTTCTGGGCACGGATATCCTTCCAGATTGTGTCCTGGTTCTGTGCCCGGGATGGAGACACCCATGGTGTGGTCGTGTTGCTCGGCGCCGGGGCCGACACGCATCCTACCAGGAATGCTGTCAATCCAGCGCCAACCATTACAACAAAGCATGCGGAAAATTGGCGTTTCATCTTGATCGGTCCTGTCGGTCTATTATGCAAACGAGCACCTTCAGCATGGTATTGATTACCCATTCATTTCAGGGCGAGCGACGGTATCGTGCCGGGCCTGGATGGCGGATAGGGCCTTCAGAATTTTTTCGATGATGTCCAGATAGGCGGCACGCTCTTTCTGCGAAACATGCTGGAACATGTGAACAATGGATTCATGCCGTTCCGCGTCCAGGTGCTCCAGGATTTTGCGGCCCTTAGGCGTGATTTCGGCCAATACGACCCGGCGGTCAGTCTGGCTGTTGAACCGCTTGAGCAGGCCCAGCTTGACAAGTCGATCCGCGAGACCGGTGACGGTGGACGATTTCAGCCCCAGGGCCTGGGCCAGCATGCGCATGGTACAGGTTTTATGCTCGGCAACCTGATGGAGCGCCCATAACTGCGGCAGGGTAATCAGCCCGCGTGCCAGGTAGTTGCGATCCTGGGTCATCAGATGCCGTATGAGCCGGGGCATTAATCGGACCAACCGGTCGGCAAACTGTTTCAGGGGCATTTCGAACGATCCCTTATTACTTGAAATATTCATAAAACGAAATATACGTGATACGAAATAAATGTCAAGCATTTTTCTTATTTTTTAGAAACGACGTTCCTGCCCGCCTATGGAAAGGCCTGTCCGCCTACGGCGGATTATCCATTATGCCGCTCGATTTTCGCTTGTCCTGCCTAGGCCACCTTTGTATGCTCGCGGCACATTGGATAAAACGCTATTCGTTCGACCGGTCACCCCGGACGTTCACTGAGGAGACACAAGCAATGCAACTCCATCTTTCGCCATCGGAACATCACGGGTACCTCACGTCACGAACCATTCCATCGCTCAGGTATGATGGAGGAGATGTAAAGCAATGGCAGACCAAGCTTCGCCGGAAACTCCGGCAACTGGTAGGCGAGATGATCAAGGAACGTTGCCCGCTTCGTCCACGTCAGATCTGGAAACACTGCCATCCGTTGGGCACGATAGAAAAGGTAGCATTCACATCGGAGCCGTACGCCGATGTGGTAGCGTATGTCTGTCTGCCGCAGGATGTCAAGCCACCCTACACGTTCATGGTCTGCCTTCAGGGCCATTCGACAGGAATGCATAATTCCATTGCTGTCCAGCGGGAGGACGAAACCAAAGCGCTCAAGGTGGAGGGAGACCGGGATTTTGGGTTGGGCTGTATGAGTCGTGGCATCGCGGCACTATGTATCGAACAGCGCTCGTTCGGGGAACGTCGCGAACAGAAGCAGAAGCAAGTCTCCCCTCATGGTTGCCACGATGCGACCATGCAGGCCCTTATGTTGGGCCGAACACTGATTGGAGAGCGGGTTTACGATGTGGACCGCGGCATCGATTACCTCAGCCAGCGTGGAGACGCCGACATGAGCAGCATCGGTGTCATGGGCAATTCGGGTGGCGGCACCATCAGTGTATTCTCGGCGGCACTACTGCCGCGCATCGCCTTCGCGATGCCCTCCTGTTACTTCTGCACATTCCGAGACTCGATCATGTCAATCTATCACTGTGCGGATAACTACATCCCCGGGCTACTGAGATATGCAGAGATGCCCGACATTATGGGTCTCTTTGCTCCCAAGCCCGTTGTGCTCGTCGCGGGAAAGGAGGATGACATCTTTCCCATCAGTGCGACTCGTCAAGGTTTCAGGGATTTGCGGCGGATCTACAATGCCTGCGGAGCGGGAGGCAGTTGCCATCTTGTCATCGGGGCCGGCGGGCACCGCTTTTACGCTGAGGACGCTTGGCCCGTAATGATGAAGGAAATTAAAAGAATCCGACGAATCGGATGAGACATCATGGCGGCGGAGACATCAGGGTCAGACTTGAATGGCGCT
>VSJD01000207.1 GCA_008636095.1 Kiritimatiellota bacterium
CCTGAATATAATGCCCCTGAATATAATTGCGTTCGTTTTTTCAATGGATTATAATTATCGACCAAAGTGTTTTCAAATCGCCGCATTTGATTTTGATGATGAAACCTGACTGCCATTCAGCTCGAATGTTTTTCAAGCTATTGCTCATGGCGGGCATAAGCTGTTATGCAGGCGTGCCCGCGACGGCCCTGGACGCGTCCGAACGGGCCTTCATCTGGAATGAGGGGCAGGCGCGCATGGCGGCCGCCCGTACGCCGGATGCCTACCTGCGCACCGCACAGACGTATCAGAAACTGGTAGACGACGGCGTACGCAACGGCCCCCTGTTTTACAACCTGGGTACGGCCCTCCTGCAGGCCGGACAGATTGATTCGGCGATTGACGCCTTCCAGCGCGCCGAGCAGTTTTTAGGCGCCCAGAGCGACATCCACCAGAACCTTAAAATCGCCATGGCACGCAAGGCCGATAATGAAACGGCAGAGTGGCCCTGGTACCGGCTGGTACTGTTCTGGCATTTCTATCTGCCCGCCGCCACGCGCATGATAGTGGCCGCGGTCGCGTTTTTTATCTTTTGGGCGGCATTAACCCTGCGGCTGGTGGGAATTCAACGAAGCGTGGTAAATGCCATCCTGATCCTGGCCGCTATTATCGTGATCCTGTTCGGATCGAGCGTGGTTACCTCGTGGCATCAGGAAGCCACGACAAGCGGCTACCAGCTGATTCAGACACCAACGGCAAGCAAATAGTCATAGCTTGTAAAGTATTTTCGCCACGAATACGAACGGGATTTGCCGTAAAAAGGCGCAAAAAAACACATATACTTTAAATTAGCAGGGAACAACAATGCCGGAACCAGCCGGAACAAACGTGTCCATCGCTATTAACGATCGGCCTGCATTTCCGGTGCCGACGGGGCAATCCCTGCTGGCCGCACTGAAGGCGCACACCATCTTCGTGCCTTCCGCCTGCGGCGGGCGTGGAGTGTGCGGACTGTGCCGGGTTAAGGTACTCGCGGGTGCCGGACCATGCACACCCCGGGAGGAGGCGCTCCTGAGCGAGGCGGATCGTCTGGCCGGTATGCACCTGGCCTGTCAAGTTACGGTGGAACGTGATCTACGGATTAGTATTCCTAACGATTTTTTTTCTGCGCGTGAATACAAGGCAGAAGTCATTGCACTGCGGGACCTGACACCGGATATCCGTGAGATCACGCTCCAGCTTCGATCGCCGCCGGTCATGGATTTCAAGGCGGGGCAATATATCCAATTGCGCATCCCGCCTTACGAACAGTTGCGCCGAACAATCTACCGCGCTTACTCCATGGCCTCGCCGCCCTCGGCACGCGACCGGCTGGAACTGGAAGTCCGTCAAGTTCTGAACGGCGCGGGCACGACCTATCTTTTCAAGCATCTGCCGTTGAATACTCACGTGGTTTTCAATGGCCCCTACGGTGAATTTTACCTGCGCGAAAGCAACCGGGCCATCACCCTGATCGCCGGCGGTTCGGGCATGGCGCCCATGAAAGCCATGCTGTGCGCTATGCAGGAGCGGAAGATTCGCCGTAATGTCCGCTATTTCTTCGGAGCGCGCGCACGACGCGATCTTTTCCTGATGGACGAGATGCAGGCGTTGGAGCAAAGCCTGCCGGATTTCAGGTTTATCCCCGCGCTTTCCAAGCCATTGCCGGAGGACCAGTGGACAGGCGAAACAGGACTGATCACGGAAGTGTTGGACCGGCATCTGGAAGACCAGTATCCCGGGGAAGCCTATCTCTGTGGCAGCCCGGCCATGATCCAGGCCTGTGTCAAGGTACTGCAGAAAAAAGGCGTCGCTAAGGATCGCATATTTTACGACACGTTCGCGTGATTTTGGACTTAAGCAATAAGTTAGGTCCTGCGGCAGGGCGACTTTAACAACAGAGATTAGCCACAAAAATGCACAAAAAGCACAAGAAGAAAACAAACAGATAAATTTTTTGTGTCTCTTGTGCCTCTTTGTAGAAAACTTCTAAATTCCCATGCATTAAACCGAGGTAATTATGCCAAAAAAACATTCCCTGGACGCCCTTGAACAGACCCTGCGCCAAGCAAGCGCCGCCCGCGAGGGATTCCTGGGGGCGGACGAGCGGAGCTTGGCGACCATTCTCCAGGCCGATGATGAGGCCATCCGGCGGCGTGGGCTGACCCATGCGTACATCGCCCAGCACCTGCTTGCCTTGCGCCAGGCCGGATGGGAGGGACTGGGCGAACCCGTGTCCGTGCCCCCGCATTTCGAGGTATGCGTGGACGCCGCGCGCGGCACACTCCCATGTCCGTTTGGAGATCAGGGCTCGTTTGCAAAAGTCAATACAACGGTCCACAACCTTGCGAGCGGGAAGGAAATCACGTTTACCGATTTAAATATCCATCTGATTGCCTCGCACGGGTTTTATGAGGGCCATGGCGCCCAATTTCGCCTTGATCCAGAGCAATTAATGGACACTCTGGAAATGGGAGAAATTTGACCATGCAAAAAATATGATGGAATGCATTGATTTTTAACAGGGACGGTGGTAATAATTATATCGAAACAACGTCGCGTCCACAGAATCAGCGCAACAAGGAAGGAGCCAGCGTCATGCAAATCGAAACCAGCAAAATTGATCAAACGGTCGTCCTGGCAATCAAGGGCCGCATGGATGTCATTGCCGCGATGGAGTACGAAAAAGCAATCATGGCGTGTCTCCAGCGCGGCGACCTGAAGTTCGTCGTGGACCTTAACGCCTTGGACTATATTAGCAGTGCAGGTCTGCGCAGTCTGCTGACCACCGCCAAAAAAATCAAGGAAGCTAAGGGTACGGCAAACTTCTGCAATGTCAAAGGCGTCGTCCAGGAAGTCTTTGCCATGTCCGGCTTTGACTCCATCTTGCCGATCTTTAAGTCGGTTAAAGACGCCTTGCCAGGTTAAGCCCATGCAAATTATCATTGCAAAGAAAGCCCCCGCCATCATCTTGAGCATTTATGGGCATTTTAACGCCGCGGCCACCGCGGAATTTGAGCGTATTTTCAACCAGCACCTGGATGCCGGCGAACGCCACTTTGTCCTGAATCTGGCCGAGATGACCTTCATCAGCAGTGCGGGGTTATGTAGTATCCTTGCGACCGCCAAGAAAATTAAGGAGCGTGATGGGAACATTGTGATTTGCGCTCTACAGGGCGAAGCGCTCAAAGTCTTCGAGATATCCGGGTTTGCCGCCTTGTTTTCCTTTTACCCTACTGAGGCGGCGGCGCTCAAACAGGTATGATTTTGTCCGACTACCACCTTGATTAAGGTGCCATGAACCAGGTATCCCATGCCCACCGGCTCCTGCTCTTGGTAGGTCTGATTTTCCTGTCCGGCACACTTGCGCTGAAGGCCGCGTCGGCCGACGTTAGGCCGGCTGTATTGGTGCCGCAATGGGAACCCCAGGCCCAATTTGCCGGGTATTATGTCGCTGTCGAAAAAGGTTTTTATGCCCGCTACGGCCTGGTGGTCACGGTGCTCCGGGGTGGCCCGGACCAGCCGATTGGCCGCCTGCTCCAGGAAGGCCAAGCTGATTTTGCCACAACTTTCCTGACCTCCGCGCTGGAAAAGCGTTCCCTTGACGGGCTCCCGCTGGTCAATATCGCCCAAATGGTCCAACGTTCCTCACTCCTGCTGGTGGCCCGTAAATCGTCCGGCATCCGCTCGCCCGCCGATTTACAGGGCAAAACGGTCAGCCTTTGGCCGGATTTCGCTGTTCAGCCCAAGGCCCTATTCCGCAAATTCGGCGTGGAACCGCGGGTGCTGATCCAGGGTGCAACGATCAATCTGTTTTTGCGCGGGGCAGTGGATGCCGCTTCCGCCATGTGGTACAATGAATACCACATGCTGATCAACAGCGGGCTTGAGGAGCAGGACCTGACGGTCTTCTTTTACGACCAGTTTGACCTGAATTTCCCGGAAGACGGTATCTATTGCCTGGCGCCGACGCTGAAACAGGATCCGGACCGTTGCCGCCGGTTTGTGCAAGCCTCGATTGCCGGCTGGCAATATGCGTTTCAACATCCCGAAGAAGCGCTGGATATCGTCATGCGGCAGGTAACGGTGGCCAATCGCCCGACCAATCGCGTCCACCAACGCTGGATGCTGAACCGTATGAAAGACATTATGCAACCGCCCGGCGCTCTGCCGTTTGGCACGCTTACGGAAGCCGATTACCTGCGCGTGGCCCGGGAACTGAAAGACATCGGCCAGATTAACACCATCCCGGCCTGGAACGAATTTTATGAAAACTGCGCCCTTGACATTCCGACGAACCAGCCTGGCCGTTAAGTTCGGCTTAATGGTTATGGCGGGCACTTCGCTGGTATTTGCCGCGGCCTTTATTTACAATCATGCCCTTTCGCGCCGCAGTATCTTGCGCAATGCAGAAATAAACGCCAGCAATTTGGCTGGCGCCACGGTGGGCCGGATTGAGGCCGTATTGAATGGCGTGGAAAAGATTCCCTGCTACATGGCGCTCTGCCTGGAACAGCGCACCTGGGCACGCGAAGACCTGACTGCCTTCATTAGCAATGGGTTAGCGGCCAACCCGGATATTTTCGGGTCCACCGTTGCGTTTGAGCCGTACACGTTTGATCCCCACTCCAGGTTTTTTGCGCCTTACTGTTATCACCAGGGCACGGATATCCGGCAAATCTGGCTGGGTAGCGACCAGTACCAGTATTTTAACTGGGATTGGTATATCCTTCCCAAAGAGCTCCAGCGCTCCGTGTGGAGCGAACCGTTTTTTGATGAAGGGGGCGGCAATATTCTCATGACTACGTATTCCGTGCCGTTTTACCGTCTGTTAAACGGACAACGGCAATTCCAGGGAATTGTTACCGCCGATATCGCGCTGGACTGGCTGGTCAACATGGTCGCATCGGTGTCCTATCTTAAGACCGGTTATGCTTTCTTGATTTCGCAGAGCGGTGTGTTCGTGACGCATCCCGACAAGCGCTTGATCATGCGTCAAAGCATATTTGACGTAGCCGAGGGCGCCAACGACGCGCATCTCCGGCAAGTTGGCCAGGCCATGGTTCACGGCGACACGGGCTTTGTGCGGCTGGAAAGTCCGTTCTTTGGCAAGCCTGCCTGGTTGTATTACGCGCCGTTGAAATCGCCGGGCTGGTCATTGGGCGTACTCTTCCCGGAAGATGAACTGTTCGCCGACGCCCAGCGCATGGGCCGCAACATTCTGCTGATCGGCTTGGCAGGTTTCGTCATCCTCTTCCTGATCATTGTGCTGATTTCGGCCACCGTGACCCGGCCTATCCGGGCCCTGGCCCGGACCACGGCGGATATTGCACGCGGCAACCTGGACATCAAATTGCCGCTGGTTAAAAGCCACGACGAAGTGGGCGAGCTCTCCTTTGCCTTCGACAACATGCGCGTAGCCCTCAAGGAGTATATCGCCGGCCTTACGGAAGCCACCGCTGCCCGGGAGCGCCTGGAAAGCGAACTCAAGATTGCCCGGACGATTCAAATGAGCTTCCTGCCGAAGCACTTTCCGCCTTTCCCCGAACAGGCCGAATTCGATCTCTTTGCCCGACTGGAACCCGCCAAGCAGGTTGGCGGCGATCTCTACGACTTTTTCCTGCTCGACGACCAGCATCTATTCTTCAGCATTGGGGATGTCTCCGACAAGGGTGTGCCGGCGGCGCTTTTCATGGCCGTAACCAAAACGCTGATGAAAGGGATTGCCATGCAAGGTGGACTCGATCCAGCCAGCGTGCTGGAACACGTCAACCTGGAATTGTGCAAGGAAAACGATTCGCTTATGTTTGTGACCGTCTTCTGTGCCTTGCTCAATTTCCGCACGGGCGAGTTGGTGTATTCCAACGCCGGTCACAACCCCCCGCTGATCCGGCGCGCCGACGGCCAGCCGGAAGAGTTGCCCCTACCCAAGGGCATTATTCTGGGCGCGATCGAGGAAGCCCGTTATACGACTGCTTCCCTGACCCTGCATGCCGACGATATGCTGGTGCTCTATACCGACGGTGTCACCGAGGCCATGAATCCGAGCCAGGACTTATATTCGCTGGAACGCCTGCGGGAAACGGTGAATGGCGTCAGTGATCAGAACCCAAAAACCATCGTGGATGCCATCTTCCAATCCGTCACCACCTATGCCGCCGGCGCGCCGCAGTCCGACGACATCACCGTCCTGGCTTTGCATTATAACGGAACATCATCGCCGATTCGTTGAACGGATTTTGCACTCCGTAATCCGCAATCATGAATCATCAATCCGTAATTCTTGTGTGGGCGGGTACCCCGGACGGGACCCCGCAGGGATGCGGGGTAAGTTTGAACCCTGTAGCGCTACAAGCGGGAACGCGACAATATCTAAAGTGGCACCCCGGAGAGGGCTCGAACCTCCGACCTGCGGTTTAGGAAACCGCTGCTCTGTCCAACTGAGCTACCGGGGCATGCTGAAGCAAGCTTCGTTCCGGATTCACCATACCACAGGGCCGGAGGCATTGACAATAACGGAAGCGTGCGCCGGCCCGCGCGGCGTATAATAAGTAGCTGGCATTTCGATAATTGCTTGTATGAAAACCGATACAACAGGTAATTTCCGGAGACATTCAGGTCGAGACGGCAATCATCCGCAGATAATATCGCGCCTGGCAGCCGGGCGCGATGACGTCTGCGACACGCATTTGCCCCGCTAACAGAACCGCGCCCAATTACACCAACAAATTTATCTTACACCGCCCCACAAGCCCCGGCTATGCCAACGCCGAAAAAAAACTAACCCGAACGTTTCCCGCGAAACATCCGGGTTAGCCAATCCTCAAGATGCACAAATCAGGCTTGCTTATTCCGCAGGCTGATCGGCCGTTTTCTCTTCAACCTTGGGCACCGCCGGAATGGGGATGATGGCGATCATTTCTTCCACGGTCACAAAACCATCATTGTTGGCGTCCCGGTCTTTGAATTGCTTGTCGGCACCGGCCTTCATTTCATCCGGCGTAACCTTGCCGTCGCCGTTGGCATCCATGGCTGCGAAAACGCTCTTACGGTAGGCAATGACCTCAACCGCGCTCACTTCGTTATCGCCGTTGGCGTCCAGTTCATCACAGGCCGCTGTCTGGTCAGCCGCGGCATCTGCGCCCGCAAAGAACACAACGTATTCTTCCATCGTCACGCTGCCGTCTTTGTTGACGTCGATATTCACGAACCGCTGGCCGATGAATTCATCGGGAGATACTTTGCCGTCGCCATTGGCATCCAGTTCCTTGAACCATTCCTTAAGTCTGGCCTGCCGTTCTTTCGCGGTCAACTTGCCGTCGATATTGGCATCCATTTTCTGAAAGATCGATTTAACGATCTTGGCGCCTGCTTTCAGGTCCGTAGCCGTGGTGGACGCCGCTTTCTCCTGCGCGCAAACCACCGACATCATAGCAACCGCGGCCACTCCGGCAACTGCCCACTTTAACATCTGACTCATCGTGGAACCTCCCGAACTGTTGTTTGCGGCCGCATGGGTGTTGATTGTTTTAGAGCTGCCTTAGCTCGCATTCAACACCAGACAATCATGACGACCAACTAAAAAAGTGTATCACTGCGCGAGGAATCATGTCAAATCTATTTTTCATAATTCTTGGTTAGCCGAAGATAATTTTAATTGGACACACTCCTTGGGATGGATATAGTAACACCATGCGGTTTCTTCTCTATAATGTGCGTTATTGCTCGGGACATGGCGGACAGTTTCATCTTCCGTGGAGCGGCTATCTGCACCGGACGGCGCGTCAGCTCGATCAGATCACCGCGTTTATCCAAACGATGGCGCCGGACATTGTCGGCTTGTTGGAAGTGGATGCCGGTTCCTATCGCTCGCGACGGCACAACCAGGCAGCCCTGATCGCGGAGACCCTGGGGCACTATCATGTCTATCATTCCAAGTATTCGGAGCGCTCTCTGGCGCGCCGTTTGCCGGTAATGGGCAAACAGGTCAACGCCTTCCTGTGCCGCGATGCCGTCCATGCCCGGCGATTCCATTTTTTCAAGAAGGGCGTCAAACGCCTGGTGATCGAGTTGGAACTTCAGAATCTCGTTATTTTTCTCGTGCATCTCTCGCTGGGGTATCGGACCCGTCATGATCAACTGAATGATCTGTATACCTTGGTGAAAACAATTCAAAAGCCTTGTATCGTGGCCGGAGATTTTAATGCATTCTGGGGGGATCGCGAAATCAAGCTGTTCCTGGCCGCCACCGGCCTGGCCAGTGCCTGCGCACAGCCCCGGCCGTCCTTTCCCAGCTGGAAACCCCGGCGCCAACTGGATTTCATCCTGCACAGTTCCGCTATTCGAATCACCGGTTTTTTCATGCCGCAGGTGACATTTTCCGATCACTTGCCGCTGGTCTGTGATTTTGAGATTCAAATGCCGGAGGCGGATCAAAAAAGTTCATCTACCGGAAAACCCAAAAGGAAGTAAACGGAAAACATAAAACGAAGATATCGAAAACTGTCTCACACGAAGGCACGAAGGAAAGCTTCCCGATTTGGAATTAACTTTGCGACCTTCCATGTGGTTCCGTGTGCGAATGTTCAAGAAATGATCAACCGATGATACAATCAGAATATTTTCGCATGGGATTCGTTCTGGGCATCGTCATGCTCCTGGCAGTGGTTGCCCGAACCGAGCGCGTGCTGACGCCGGAAGATCTGCTGGATAACGCGGACATTTCATCACTGGAGCAATCTCTCCTCGAAAATCTCCCGCCGGAACTGGAACTGCCCGATGCCGAAGACTGGCAATCATTTTGGAACCAGGTCGAAATTATCCTGCAATCTCAATCGTTGGACGACATGACCTGGTTTTGTTCCACAGTCCAACAGGTCTGCGGGTATCTTGACGCCGACCCCGCCACTCAGCCGTGGGCCGACTGGCTCAGGCAAAGGCTGGATTATTTTGAAATGGCGAGTGTTGCCGTTCAGGAAGTACCGTCTGAACCGGTCATTCCAATTGCCTCCGCGCCATCCACCCCACCCGCCCCCTCACCGGCAACACCGAAAGTCAAGCCCAGCCCACCCCCTTCGCCGGCGGTTACACCGACCAAACACAAGGTATTCCATCTCGTTACACCCGGGACACCGCCGGCCAAAGCGCCGGTGTCGCTCCAAGTACAAAGCAAACGGCATAGTCTGGTTCGCAATTCAAGCCGGTGGCAGAAAAAACTGGCAAACCGACCGGCGCCGCCGAATGCGGCCGCGCTGATTCCACGCCTTAAAAAAGTATTTCGGAGCGAAGGTTTACCGCCGGAACTGGTCTGGATGGCGGAAGTGGAATCGTCACTGAATCCCGCGGCACGCAGTCCGGTCGGTGCGCTGGGACTATTTCAACTCATGCCGGCCACGGCTCGACGATTTGGCTTGCGCACCGGTTTTTTTGATGAGCGCAAGGACCCCGAAAAAAGCGCGCGCGCCGCCGCACAGTACCTGAAGTTTCTTTACCACGCGATGGGATCCTGGCCGCTGGCCCTGGCGGCCTATAATGCGGGTGAAGGCCGCGTGGGCAAAATAGTAAAACGCAAAAAGCAGGACTCCTTTGAGGGCATTGCCGATGACCTGCCGATGGAAACCCAGATGTACGTGCCCAAGGTCATGGCCCTTATTTCCCTGCGGGAAAACACGGCCCCCGAAAAACTGCCCGGTCCCGTAATCAGGTCATCATTGAATCAGCATCCCGCGGCTGTTGCCACCTACAGCCTTCAGTCCACAGCCTACAATCTTTCTGCATTATTTATCTTCGAGCCACTTTTCGAATGTTTGCCCGGACCCACTGAGCGCTCAGTTTATGCTTGCAATTCGGAGGTAAACCGACAGAATGCACAAGTTTATTGGCCGGAAGATCTCCCTTATCGGTGGGGTACCGAAGTGGCCAACCGGGGCAGACTGTAAATCTGTTGGCTAACGCCTTCGATGGTTCGAATCCATCCCCCACC
>VSJD01000206.1 GCA_008636095.1 Kiritimatiellota bacterium
ACCCGCCTTCGTCAAAGCACTACGGCGGGCAGGCCCGCCGTAGTCAAAGTACTTCCACCGTCGCCAAGGCTGAATTGCGAATTGCCGAAACCTCAATTCCCCAAACTCATCCTGCTCACGCAAATATTAAGCACTCGAGGGCTGATCCCAATCACTCTGGCGCGAGGAACTATTTACTTACGGGAGCCTTTACGAGTTCGCCGATCTTCTGATACACCTCGTCTGCAATCAGGACTATTCCGGATGGACTGTTGAAATGAATCCCGTCGCCGGAGAATAGGCCGGCGTATTTATCGCCGGAAATTTTCCGGGGCAGGTCGATCAGCGGCGTGTTGGTGTCCGCCGCTACTTTGCGGACGATATCGTTGTATTCATCGTGCGCGCGGATGGCCTCTTCGACCGACGGCGTCAGGTTGCGGTGAACGAGTGCTCGGGATAATGTTGCCGCGCGCGGTGACGTCATCAGGATCGGGATTGCGCCGGCGGCGCGGACCTCGGCGACGAACCGCATCAGCGTCTGTTTATATTCCTGCGGAGGCACGCGGACGCCGGACTTGTTCTTCTTCTGTACCAGGTTGCGCTGGCTCGAGCGGGAAAGCAGGAGTTGTCCGAACCGTTTCATGCGCAGGATCCTGTACAACGTCGCCCGCCCCGGGCTCATCTCGCGTGCCATCCGATTGCTGTCCGGCAGAGGGCTGAGCCAGTGGTCGTTCCAGCCGTACATGATGACCACAATATCTGGCTTCAGATTTTTCGCCTGGAGTTCAAACAGGCGTAATCCCTGCACGGAGGTGTAGCCGTGCACGGCCATGTTGAAGGACTCCCATGCACTGGTGCTTGGCGCCGCGCTGGCGAGTTTTGAATTCAGGTGGCCCGAGTAAGGTGGAACCCCTTGTCCCGTGACGGAGTCGCCCATGCAGATCACGCGCATCGTTCCGGGTTTTTTGACGGGGTCAACCTCGCGATCAAGAAAACCAATCCGGTTCACGGTCCGCCCGTTGAATTCAGCGCCCGGCCGGAACCGGAAAAGTAACTGGGGATCGTCCAGGTAAAGCCCGTCGTTTTGCGTGTCGGATTCTTTCTGGCCGATAATCACGATCGGTGGCACGTGGGCTTCGTAACCGATGAGTTTCAGACACTGTTCCACTCCGAAGAAAAAAAGGAACGTGGCGGCCAGCGCGAGGGACGCTTTCTTGAAAGCGGAATACTCCCAGAAGCCGCTGCCTGATAAATGCTTGTGTATTACAACGCGGAAAATCAAAAAAACAGGCGGAACAAGAATAAGCGCTATGCTCCAAGGGATTACGAGATGCATTGGACCGATCGACAGCGTCAATGGCGTCATCAGCCATGCTGCCGGGACGATGATCAGGGCCGCGAAAAAGGCAAGGTCAAGAATGTACAGAAGAATGCTCATCGCATTGTTGCTCAAATCATTCCCGGCGCAGGATTTCCACCCAAGTGTCATATCCGGCGGCGCTCACGGCGACCAAGGGTCATACGAACAAGCCTATTTCTGGGCCTGCTGCCCCACTTGCGCGTTCATTACGGTTTTAAATTTATCAGGGCATATCCGGAAAAGCCAGTTGAAATAGACCCTCCTGCGCCAAAGCGCTATGGAGGGCAGGCGGCATGATCTGCGGGGATGGATCAGGGGTAGCGGTAATTGGTCGGGAATGAGGTTCTATCGCTGGTTGCCTGCTGCGGACAAGTGACATTTATCCCCGCCCTCAACAGGTAGCCGCCTTCCGTTTCTATTCGCTGATCGGTAGGCAAGGCTGAATTACGAATTACCGAAACCTTAATTCTTTAAAATCATTCTGCACAAAAAAATGTTAAGTACTAATTCAAGGCGACCCTGATTTTTTTATTCTTCCCGGCTTACGGGTCCCTTCGCAAGGACGCCGGTCAGGCAGCGCGGACCACTCCCGTAGGCCATGCTCATGCTGTAGGGCTGAACGATTGTCTCGATGCCCCGCTTCTTATATTCGGGCACGAGGCGCTCGTATTCTGTTGCCATGATGATGGTCTTTTCGTTGATAGAAAGACTGTTGGCGCCAAAGGAGGGGCCGTCCCCAGGCTCAATGCGCACCTTGATCTTGTCCCAGCTCTCAAGCGGCTTGGGCATCTCCTTCACGAGTTCCGGATAATAGGTTAGCAAGCCCGGGCGGTTGAGCATGAGGACGGTATCCAAGTGCAGGACACTGCCGGCAAGCGGCACCTTGAAGATCCGGTACTCATGTCCCATAAACTGTCGGAGCCAATCTATACCGGCATCGCTCGTCCCCAGGCCGGAGTGGCCAACGTAGATGTTGTGGCCGTCGAGCATGATGTCGCCGTTCTCCAGGTAGATGTCATTCTCGGTGTAATGCGGCGAGGCCGGCGGCAGGGCCACGTATCGCACGTCGGCGCCTTTCAGGAGCGGTTCGAGGACAGGACGGACAGTGTAGACCTGCTTGCGACGGAACGGGTAGCGCAGGTTGTTGAGCAGGATGCAGTTCTTGCCGATGAACCGGAAGAAATCGGCGCCGCCACTGAAAACCGCGCCCTTCTGTACGTTATCGAGGAAGTGCGCCTCCTCCGGATACTTGAACGGGATGTTGCGATGGACCTTGACGCCGCATTTCTGCACCGCCTTGACATGGTTTTTGATCTGTTCGCGCAATACCTTGATCTGGTCCGGAACCACCTCGATGGATTTCCTTCCGCCATATTTCCTGCAATACTCCTGGCCGTCCTTGCCCATCCATGCGAAGGCGGTCATCCACTCCGGCTCGACATAGTCGTGTTCGATACCGATGAAAACCTCTCTGAGCGTCCCCCACCCGGCCGGCAAGGTTGAATTGCTTGCCACGCGCTAGGCGTGGTCGAATGCTTGCCCTCCCTGATTACCTGCCCCGATACCTTCCGGAGTGGCTGTTACGACCCGAAAATATCAAGAATCAACCCGCGCAGTTTCCGGCGAAGCACAGCATACGAATAATGCCGTATCGCCAGTTGATAATTGTGCTCAGCCATTTCTTCCGATACTTCAGGAGTCGTCAGGACCTTGCGAGTTGCGTCAATCGTTTCTTGCGTGATGTAGCCATCAAACTCGATTGCGTTGAACCCTTTGGGCTTGATGTCAGTGGCGTATATGGAATAGTTGTTGATCACAAGCGGTCGGCGATAATAAATCGCTTCCAGAAAGGCATTGCCAAAGCCTTCAAAAGAGGAAGGATAGGTGACCAGATCCGCATGCGGATAAACATCTGCCAGGGAATAGATTTTCCTGCCATCCGGTGTTGTGCCCCGTTGGCCTTGAATGAGATCACAGATGAACAAAGTTTTCACGTTCAAAGATTTCGCATAATCCCGAATTCGTTTTTCATATCCAAACTCTTCGTCGCCCGATGCGTAAGAAATGACGAGCTTGGCTTTCAAGCCCAGATGACTGACTAATTCGATGGCGTGTTCAATGCCTTTGCGCCGAACGACGCGGGTTGGTTGCAGGATAAAATATTCGTCATCTTCAAACTCCAGGTCCCGGCGAATATCAGCGGCATAGCCGTCCGGCGGGGGCGGAGGATTTTCGAAATCCATGATATTTGGAATTAATTCCGATGAAATTCCAGTCCTTAAACTCAATTGGTTTTTGGCTGATGAGTTAATTACAACATGCCAAAGGAGAGGAATGTGAGGGGGAAAGGCCATATTCAGATATTCCCAAACCGCGTTAACAAGAAAACGTTTGCGTTCCCAGAACATGTCATGGTGATGCGCGATGCTGTGCAAACCGGATTCGGCAATGACTTCGGTAATGGCCATGCCCAGTGGTAAATTCATTGGAATTGCCAACGCGTTTTCGGGGATCAATAAATCGATTTTGTATTTGGCGATGAACGCATAGATCTGTTTTTTTAGATAATCTTTCATCGCGTGAATTTGTTGGGTAACTGCCAGTTTTCTGGTCTGCACCCCAAAACAGGCTTTCTGGATTTGTTGTATTTCCGGGTGATTAAAATGGGCTTCCGGAACCAGGAAGGACCGGTCCATTGAATGGTCCAGTTCTCCGGCCATATAGAAACAGGACACCTCTTTTTCCTCAAAGACGGACGCCCATTTACGGGTCTCAAGCGAGACGCCGTCCATCCCTGCTAAACGGGTTGAAATAAAACCGATGTTATACCTTCGCGCTTGTTTCATTAAACATCCTCCTGAGGCGCAATTTATCCTACAGGGTATTCCCTGATGGGCAATCGTGTGAAGCACCCCGTGGCACCTGTCCTGCGAAGCCTTGGCGAAGAAGGGTGATGATGAGGTAAAAGGTCCGGAGTGTCAAGCGCATCCGCCGTCCGGCGTGGCGTCTGTTGTCCGTCTCCCCCCCTAGATGATCGGAAGTCGGAAGCCAACAAAATCGCTGAGAAGAGATGCCCATATTCGCAGGATCCTCGGGACTCCACAACGAATGGCACATTTTAAGGGTTCTTTTCTGGATCCACCGTTACCCCCCACCTGCGTCCTGATGGCGAGATTGCGTTTGGTCAAATGATCAAATTTTCCCGGTAATCAATGAGTTTATGTCAGAATCCAGAAATCCAACGGCACGGGTACAACCCGGCAGCTTGATCTTGCGTACCCCGGCACGTAATAATATCTGTTTGAATATACGCCCGGCATACCGTATTTTAATAACGGTACGTTCCTATTTGGAAGGGTGGCTGAGTGGACTATAGCACCGGTCTTGAAAACGACCCAAAAGATTTTGTAAAATATTGATATTCGCTTAATTACAAAAGCAAAAACAACTTACGAAAAACGCGATTTTACCATGAGTTACCATGGGTAACCATGAATCCCTCCCGACCGGTGACAAGTGGTGACAAGTTTTTTGTCACCGGTACGCGGTGACAAGTTTCTGCCATGCAGCGCTCCCCTACTCGCGTCATGATCCTCCCCGTAGCGCGAGGATTATGACGGCGGATCGCCGGCCAGGATCAACAGCACAAGCGGTTGAATACGAGAATGACGAGTAATGTGTTGTTGCAACGTTGCTTTGAGCAACTGGTTGCGAAGCTGAATGTTTAAGTCTGGTCTTATGAACCCATATTGTGTGTGATCCAGTCAAGGAGATGCCCTCTTTTAAATCTCTTTTAAATTTTTGTTTGACATGGTGATATTTGGGTTGTAGATTAATACGAAAGGAGGAATAGTGTTATCATGATCACCCGTTTTTCCACCGCCCTGGAACCAGATTTGCTGGCCGCCTTCGACTTGTTTCTCACCCGGCATGGCTACCAAAACCGCTCGGAAGCCGTGCGCGACCTGATTCGCAAAGAAATGGTGGACGAACAATGGCGTAGCGCGCAAGGCAGTGTGGTCGGCGTGATCTCCTTGGCCTATGCACATCAACAGCATAAATTACAGGATCATTTGACCGATCTGCAGCATGAAGACCACGACCTGATCCTCAGCACAACCCACATCCACCTGGACCACGATAACTGCCTGGAGGTCATCATGGTCCGCGGACCAGCGTCCCGGGTCAAGACCTTGGCCGATCGCCTCATCGCCCTGCGGGGCGTCAAGCACGGCGGCTTGACAATCACCGCCTCCGGCCAAGCATCGAAATAATGCGCTATTCTGTCGGCTATTTTTTTTGGTCTATCGGTAATACTTATTTAATAATCGTATTATGGCGCTGCCCGGGACGGCCGGATGCCATATTGCCAAAACAATGGTTGCCGCCTCAACAACAGGAAAGGAGTTCGGAAAATGCAAGGAAGAAACCAGTGGGCACTGATCTGCGTGGGCACGATACTCTTCGGCGGCGCTGTCGGGGCACAGGTGTCGAGCAACGTCACGGCGGTGCAGGCATCAAACAGCAATGTAACGGAAATCTTGGTTACGGCTTCGCCAATCACGGCCTATGAAACCGTCCGAGAGGACGGCGGCAGCGTGTCGGTTGTGGGGCGCAAGCAGATCGAGCGACAGGATGCGCGCGAGCTATCCACGGCCCTGCGCAGTGTGCCGGGCGTGACGATCGCGCGATTCGACCCACTGGGTGCCTACGGCGGCGCGGAGGGCGGATCCATTTATATCCGGGGCGAAGGCGCTGGACGGCCCGGCAGTGAAATCAAGATTTATTCGGATGGTATTCCGCGTGAGTCGGGCGCTTGGGCCCATCCTTTGTTGGACATGACGCCGGTGGATTTCGCGGATTCCATTTCCGTGTCCAAAGGGCCTCAGCCGCAAGCCTATGCCGGCACGTTTGGCGCGGTGGATATCCAATCACTGAGGCGGAAAACGCCGGGGTATGAAACCGAAATTAATGCTGGTTACGGCAGTTATCAAACGTGGCTAGGCTCGCTGCTGACCGGCGGAAAAATCAACTGGTTCGATTACTATGGCGGCGCCTACCATAAGGAATCGCAAGGACACCGGGCGCATTCGGCCGCGAATCTGGATGGGCAGTATCTGCGATTGGGCGGAGACCTCTCGGGCGAAAACCATCTGGCGTATATTCTGAATCGAACCGACAACTGGGTACTCGATCCGGGACGCATTGACCAACCGACTCCGGTGCGCGACAAATTTGCCACCGAAACCCTGACGCAGGGATTACGATTGGATACACAAAACGACGCCGTTCAAGGGTTTGCCCTGTTATATCTCGATGATGGGAAAATCCGCTGGGACAAGGATCATTTGACGAGCGCCACCAACTCGCCCGCGGGCAGTTCCGATACGGACTGGGATAATTACGGGTTCCGTTCGTTGTATGACGTGTTGATCGACAAATGGACCCTGACGGCCGGACTGGAGGCGGGCGCGGAAGACGGGAAATCCAAAAACACGACGCTTTCCGGCAAAGTGCCGTTTCAGTTTAAGGGTAATTTCAAGACCGTGGCGCCATATCTCGGTGCGCGGTATGCCATACCCGTCAAGGACGTGACAGTCACGCCTTCGGTCGGCAGTCGTTATTACGTCAGCAGTGAATTTGACAATGAGTTTGCGCCCTGCGCCGCCCTCGCGGCGACCAAAGACAATGTGACGGTCTTTCTATCCCAATCGCGGGGAATCAACTATCCGGGAGTCTATGTCAAAGGCACATCGGCTTCGACAATGGATCAATTGAAAGCCGAAGTAATGGATAATACCGAGGGGGGTGTCCACTGGGACTTTTCCCAGCTGGCCTCTTTACAGTCCTCGGTTTTTCACATGTATGGGAATAATCTACTGGAGGTCACGCCGAACGGCTTGCTGAACGTGGGCAAAAAGGCGGTTGACGGATGGGAGACGTCGTTGCATCTTACGCCCTGGGAGCGGCTGTCATTTTTCGCCGGTCTCACGCTGTTGCATTCTGAGTATGATAAAACACCCCGCGCGCCGAAGGTGAGCACCAGCGCCGGCATGTCGTTCAAAGTCCTACCGTATGTCAGATTGGATCTGGATGCGCAATACGTCGGCAATCAGTATGCCTATAACGGTCGTTCCGGAACACCGGCGCCGGAGGACCTCGAAGAAATTAACGGGTATCTGGTGGCGAATGCCAAAGTCACGCTGGATCTCACGGTTTGGACAAAGCTCCCGAGCGAGCTCTATGTTTCCGTGGAAAACTTGACCGACGAAAGCTACGAGTTCCTGCCTGGCTATCCGATGCCCGGAACGAGTTACTTCTCAGGCGCGCGTCTGAAGTTTTAATATCATGAAACATCGTGAACTTGCCTATTGCGGGCTCTTCGGCGCCGCGGCTCTGCTCCTGCCCGTGCTGTTTCACTTGATCCATCTCGGCCACATTTTCATGCCCATGTACCTGCCGCTGGTAACGCTGGCGTTTTTTGTCCGGCCGGGACCGGCTTCGCTAACGGCGCTTGTCGTCCCCCTGTTGTCCGGCGCCGCTACGGGAATGCCGCCGTTCTATCCGCCGGTTGCGCCGGCAATGTCGCTGGAGTTGGCTCTAATGGCCTTGATTATCGGAACAGTCCGTGTGCTTTTCGCTCATATCAATACATTAATGGTATTGATACCAGCCTTGGTGATCGGCAGAATAGTTAACGCAAGTCTTTTATACCTGTTTGCCCGGCTTATGGAACTCCCGGCAAAGTTTATTGCTGGCGTATCCCTGCTGAGCGGCTGGCCTGGACTTATCATCATGATCATTGCCATTCCGGCCATTGTGCGGCTGTCGAGAATTCCCAAAGGCATAGAAGAAAGTAAAAACAAATGAAAACTAAGCCCGTTTGCGATCCCCGCTCAGCGTTCTTCGACTCAGTTGCCGATAAATGGGATTCATGGCATGATCTGCCCGATCTTGCCCTGAATCTGGACGCTTGTCTGGCACAGTTCGGCATGCAGGAAAAAGAAGTCGTGCTCGATGTCGGATGCGGAACTGGAAATCTCACAATGGCGCTTTTGCGAAGGATGGGGCTATCCGGACGAATTATCGCCATTGACATATCGAAACAGATGCTCGAACAGGCAAGGAAGAAAGTGGGCGACACTCGTGTGACCTGGCATCAAGCTTCGGCCGGCAAGATTCCCGTTGGCGCGGAGAAAATAGACCGCGTCTTGTGCTTTTCGGTATGGCCCCATCTGGAAGACCCGAACGCTGTTTCAAAGGAATTTTATCGTGTTCTGCGGCCGGGCGGTTTTTTACACATATGGCATTTGCTACCGCGCGACAAGGTCAATCGCATTCATCAAGAAGCCGATCCATCGGTGCATCATGACCGACTTGCTCCAGTCGGCGAGACGGCATCCCTGCTCAAGAAAAACCGGTTCAGTATGATTTCAATGGCCGACGATAAAACGCGCTACAGTATTACCGCGCGTAAAGAGGAATTGTCGTCATGACTTCGTTCCTTGATTTCTGGGGTTGTGGGAAAGGTCCTTGCCGCCGATTAGCTCCGGCAACGCGTATTCTATGCGGAACCATCGTGTTTGTTTGCTGTCTCGTTGCCCCTGTTCATAAGCCTTTGGGTGTTATTCTCTTTGCCTGTGTCGTCACCGGCTGGACATTGCTTTGTGGTATTCCATGGAAAACAGTTGCCGGCCTGTGCATGTATGCCTGTATTCTTTTTCTGCCGTTGTTTCTGCTTGCCCCCTGGATTGAGACCGATGCATCCGCGAACAATCGCTGGGCCAATGCATTGGCGGTTCCGCTGGAGATAGGCATACGGGGCACGGCGTGTATCTTTATTTGTGTGTCAACGGTTGCCATCCTTGATTTATCCGAATTTAATCGTGGTCTTGCCGCTTTGCCACTGCCACGCATGCTGGTCGCGCTCATCCTGCAGATCATTCATCAAACCGCCCTGCTCGCGAATGAATCACGGCGCATGGCTTGTGCGCTACAGGTACGCGGCATGGCTTCGGGATGTATTCCGAAAATTCGATTTTTCTCCGCGTTGCCTACCATTTGGCTCCTGCGACTCATCAATCGCGCCGAACGTGTCGCCGCAGCCATGGCAGTACGTGGAGTTGACACGATTGCCGTTACTTCCATTGCCGCCCCATGGTCCACACTTGACGTGCTTGCCGTAACGTTTACGTTTCTTCTGCTGGGAATCGTTATTACATTCAGGTGTGTGGATCTCATATGAAGTCGGCGCTTATCTATAACAATGTCACTGTGCGGTACACGCCTGAAGCTCCGGCCGCCATCAGCGGCATCTCTATGGATATCGCTCCCGGCGAGCGGGTGGCGCTTCTGGGCCTCAATGGTTCCGGCAAGACGACCCTGCTATATGCCTGCGCTGGCCTGGTCCCGTTTGAGGGAACCATTTCGGTGTGCGATGTACCTTTATTGAAGACAACCGAGCGGCAGATTCGGGACCGGATCGGTTTCTTGTTCGGCATTCCCGATGATCAGATTCTTTTCCCAAACGTGATGGATGACATTGCCTTTACCTTGGAGCGCCGGGGTATTCTCCCCACGGAAGCCCGTCGGAAGGTGCTGCCCGTTATGGAGATGCTGGGCATCTTAAAGCTGGCCGCGCATTCGCCCCATCGTTTGTCA
>VSJD01000205.1 GCA_008636095.1 Kiritimatiellota bacterium
CACGGCCAATTACAACGCGTTGCGCTGGCAGGCGCGCTTGTTGCGGAACCGCCCCTGCTATTACTCGATGAACCATCTGCCGCGCTGGATCCGCTTGGTAAAGACGAGCTCGCCAAATTGCTTGTTTCGTTGAGTGCCGCGATGCTTATTGCGACCCACGATATTGACTTTGCGCGTCGGGTGTGTCAGCGGTTTATCGTGCTTGATGATGGGATGATTGCTGAAGACACCTCTGATTACGAACGCATCACATCCTATTGGTGTCGCAATCAAGTAACAAAAGACCAAAATGCCGTCGGCTACTTTTGATGCCGTCGGCGAGCATACGCAATCAGAGCCGAGCCAGCGACGGCAAAGCCGAGGAACAGCGACACTGATCCGCCGGCCGAAAAATCCAGCCACTGCGAGAAAAGCAGACCGGTCGCCGAGCTGACAGCCCCCGTCAGCCACGCAACGAGCAGGCGAACGCCCCATTTCCTGGAAAACAGCGCAGAAACCGTGGCTGGAATGATCAGGAAGCAAAAGGTCACGATAACTCCAGCCAGCCGAACCGACAAGGTAATGATAATGCCACAGAGAGCATAGAACGCAAAATCCCAGCCGATGACGCGCATGCCTGCCGCAACGGCCTCATCGTACCCATCGGAAATTCGCTGAAAGGGCCTTCGAAATAAGGCGAAACAAGCGCCCACAAGGGCTAAAACGGCGCTGGTCCACACCAAGTCCCGCGGCTTCACCCACAGAAGAGCGCCGCTCAGCATCTCCTGCACATGCGTATGGCCGCCGGTTCCCTTGCCGATCATGAACAGGACGCCGCCGGCAGAAATAGCGTACGTTATTCCTATGACGGCCTCGAGGGGAATTTGGGTAGTCTTGCGACGCGCGACGGCAAAAAAGATCGCCGCCAACAACGTTGCGCCTATTCCAAACAATAACGTCTGAATGGAATTGCCCGGCACACCCAGGAAGAGGTGAGCCGCCAAAATGCCGAAGGCGGCTATCTGCGCCACCGCAATATCGATGAAGATGACTTCCCTCTTCACCACGTGGAGTCCCAAGTAGCCGAGGACAAGGCTGAGCAACAAGCAAGCAAGGAAAGGAAGCCCGAGCATGGATACCAGATTCATCGCGCTCCTCCCGGTCCCGCTTGCATGGCGATATCCGGCAACACGCCGTGCGCCACGGTCTTGCGACGTGTGAGCAACGTGCTTATCACAAGGGCCAGCACGAAAAACAGCCCCATGACCAGCAGGATAGTAGGCCCATACGGACTATCCGTCTTGTAAGATCCAATCACGCCCAACACGCAGGCCACGGAGCCTGCTCCCCACCCGATCAAGAGAGCCGGAATCCATCGGCGCGTGAACATGGCGCCGATAGCGGCCGGAATCATCAACAATCCGTACGCCAGTAAAACGCCGGCAACCGGGACAATCAGAATCGTGATGATTCCTTGCGTTACGAAGAACAAGAAGTTCCACGCCGCCCTCCGTGGCCATGCTTTGGAATCCTCAGTCAGCCGCAGGATCGGCCTTCTGCAGAAAATATGCAGAAGACCCAGTCCGGCGTAAACCCCCATCGTAACCCACACCAGCGGCCAGGAGACCCAAAGCATGGAACCGACCATGGTCGCGCTGAAGGAGGAGCCTCCCTCGTGCATCTTGTCCGCCAACAGCAACGAGGCAACCAGCGCCATTCCATAGAGAATGCCGATCACGGCTTCCTGGGGTATCTGTTTATTTCTCGGCCGCAACACCGCCAACAGCGCGCAACCGATCAACGTTGCCCCCATGGCAAGCACATACGACAAGGGCGTTCCGTACTTAATGCCCCAGCCGATGCCCAGCATCACCCCAAAAGCGGCCAGTTGATCGAGCACCAGATCGCTGAAAATGATCCCGCGTCGGATGATATGAAGTCCGATGTAGGTATGCAGGACCAGCACCACCGCGATTAGGCTGATCTGCATGACAAAAAAATTGGTTACTGCACTCATGTGATGGTCCTACTTGATCACCTGCCTATTCCGCGCCGCCCTCAGCAATCGTTCCACCCAAAGGTTCACGAGGTCAAAGTAAGATTCTACACCCTTTTCGCCTTCGACATAGAGAGGCACAATAACCGGATCAGCGTTGACTCGCGCGGCAACGGTCTCGACCTGGTGCTGATCGAAGTAATTCGCCGCCAGGAGAATGCGAATGTCTCGCTGACGCATATTCTCGATCAGACTCAGCACATGGTTCGGCGATGGGGGAATACCGGGTTTCGGTTCCACCGTGCCGGCTTCCTCAAGTTCGAAAACGGTGAAGAAATAGACCCAGTTCTTGTGGTAGGTCACGATCGGCGTTCCGCGAAGGGGCAACATTTGCTTCATCCATCCGCCAAGTTGTTTAATGAGGGGTTGGCCTTCGTGTGTCTGTTTTTCGAGGAAACCATACAGTTTTCCCTGAGCGGCAAGTTCCGCCAGCGTGTCGCCGCCGAGCATATCCACCAACGTCTTGCCGAACATTCGTTCATCCAGTTCGCGAATGAACTTCTCTGCATGTTCCTGATAGTATGTCTTACCTTCCGGATCGTTTTTGATGAGGCCAGCGGCAATGTTTCGGGCCACCGTCCGCATATTCACCGGACTGCTGGTAATGTGCGGATTGCCGTACACATGAACGCCGCCCTCCGAACGAGACAAGACCTTTGGTTTTTCCAGAAGGTTCAATCCCTTTGACACCGCGACATAGCCTGACTGACCGCTGCGGACCTTCGTGTTTCCCGACTTATCCACCACGGTCGGAAGCCACATTTCAAGATCAAGTCCCGTATCCAGCAACACATCGGCATCGCTAATTTTGGCAACAAAGGAAGGCTTTGGTCGGATATAATGCGCGTCCTGTTCTCCTTGGACGATTGCTTGCGCGGTTATCCGATCGCCGCCGATTGCCTTTGCGATCGCCGCGTAGTCCGGCAAAGTCGCAACCACTCGTAACGGCTTTTCGGACGTCCAACCTTCTTGCGCGGCCATTCCAACAACCGCCAATCCAACCAGTAGTATTCTATAAGTTTTCATAGTAAAACCGCCTTTCTCAAGTCTGTGATTCGTGATTTAGTAACGTTCATGTTTGTGCGGTCCGGCCGCGAAAATGCACTGCAGCCATAATACGTTCTGCGCAACATCCAGGCCCTCGGCATCCGCATGGTTGTACTCCACGCGGAAATGGACGAAAGGACTTTGATACCAGGTCACGTATGGACAAACCTGCCATACGTGTGCCCCATTCTCTGTAACGGCAAGTGGCGACAGCATTATTGTGTCGGCGGCTGCATATGACTTGACGGCAGGCTCGTAGTAGTCAACGCGCACACCCACGACCAGCGTGCGGGACACCTTGCTTTCCAGGTAGCTGTACGCTCCCCAGGGGTTGAGTGTGTCTTTGCCCGAATCGTCCGGAGCGAGAATTGCCTTGTCCAGCGCGTATGCCTCCGTTCGCCAGGTGACGTTGTGATAGCGCATACGAGCGGTCGGTTCCCAAACCATGGAATAATCAATCCCGAATACCCAGGCGTTCAGCGATGTATCCGTTGAAGTTTCTCCCACAGGCCACCGGTTATTCTGGCCGTACAGCGCGCTTGCCCCCAGTTCCGCGTAGGTGGATGCCGAAATATCGCGATACATCCTGTACCGCAACAGAGCGCTTGGGATGTTGTCTGCGTTCTCTCCAAAGACGCGCCCATTTGCGCCATCCGTGATCTGTACGATGGTTTCGTGGGACAGCCCCGCAAAGTTGGGCATTGCCCATTCAATCGAGCCGCCCGTCTGGTTCAGCCCGCCCTCGCCAAAGATCATTCGCAGCGCCAGCGGGAAGTCCACTTGGTCCAAGGCGTGCTTATGCCAACGGTTCACCACGCCAAACTGCTGGCGAAACTTGCCCAGCGTCAGATTGACCTGCGGTAACAGGCCGTATCGTGTCATGTACGCTTCGCCCAGCTCCGCTCCGGACTCGTTGACGGAGACGGCCGCCTTGAAACGCGTATACGGATCGAGGTACGATTCAAAATGAAGTCCAAGCCCCCGGAACAAGAAGTCCCAGTTATTGTCCGTGGTCTCGCTATCGGTATACGACCCGAGCATGTCGCCCGTGATGCTGATTTCCGGGTTCAACGCTTGAAGTCCAAGCGCCCCGGACGTGAACTCTGTATGATGGTCAGGTTCCTCGGCATTGGTGTCGATTTCGTCCTGCGCTGCCTTGCGTATGGCATCGAGAGTAGAAGCCGCAGGGACCGGCACCTCGCGGGCCGCTGGCAGGGGTGGGTTGGTCTCCGACATTTTTTTCTCCAGAGTCTCCAGACGAGAACGCAGTTGCTGGAGTTCTACAGTCGTGTTGGTCGTTGTTTTCTCATCGGCCGCGGAGCTTATGAGGGGCGCCATCAGGACGATGGCGGCAAGCAAGCGATATAGTGTAGTCTTCACAGATTCCTCCCATACTGAATGTGTTAATTCAATAAACGACGGCATGGGCAGACAGACCGGCGTTGTGTGATACCTGAGCAAGCGAGATGTCAGGCAACAGGAGGAGCGCGCGCCTGAGCGGCGCCGCACAAGGGAACGGAAGGAATGAACGCTTGTGGCAGAACTGCATCACCAAACTTAATGAATCCGGCAATGGGCGCAATGACCGAAGCCGTCGTAATGATCGAGGTATGAGCTAATTGGCAGATGGCGCACTTGTCGGCCTTGTGTGTTGCATGATGGCCGTCACAATGCACCCTGTGGACAGAGGGAACGAGAATTGTCCCGCCAACAAACAGCAGGAACAACAATGAAACTGTGGTTATGTTCCGTACCTTATTCATCTTATCCAACCGATCAAGAATGTTCGAAGGATGCCGCCCACAAGCAGCGATGTCAAGATCATAACCGCTACGGCCTTCAGCATATCTTTCACGCCTAATTCCTTGAGCAAGATCGCAAACGTTGCCACGCAGGGGAAATACAGGGTCATCACCGTCACCGCGATGGTCAGTTGGGCGGGGGTGAGCGCCAGGGGAACGAGCATGCCTACGGCCAGGTCCTTGCGCAGAAAACCGGCCAACAAAGCCGGGACTGCCGTACCGGGTAGACCGAACCAGCCTTGCATGAATGGCGCCAAGGGGCGGGCCAGATAATTAATGACGCCCAATGCGTTCAGGACGCCAACCGTAAGGATCCCCAGGAAAAGGAAGGGCACCGCCTCCGTCACAAACCAGCGGACGCGCATCCAGGTTTTCTTGGTAACGGCCAGCAGGCTCGGTCTGCGATAGGGCGGAATGTCCAGAAACAGTTCAGGACATTCGCCATGTGCCGTTTTGTTAAGCACCAACCCGAGCAGGATGAACACGGTCGCTAACGTTCCATAAACCAGCAGGATGTAGCGCGCGCCGTGAGGCCCAAGCACGCCGAAAATCATGGCACTCTGTGCCATGCAGGGCACCGTCACGCTCACCAGCGTCGCGGCGATGAACCGTTGCTTGCGCGTTTCCAGGGTGCGTGCGGAGAGCACACCCGGTACGTTACAGCCCAAGCCCAGCAACACGGGAATGATGCCATGCCCGTGCAGACCCAATTTGTGAAACACGTTATCGGTCACCGTGGCCAGCCGCGGCAGATAACCTGAATCCTCCAGCAGGGCCAGGGCCAGATAAAACGCGATGATATAGGGTAGCACCATGCCGAACGGCACGAAAAGACCGGTAGTGAGAATGCCCATGGACTGGACATAATCCACTTGCCCGTCAATCAAGGTTCCGACCAGGATATTATGCAGTAATCCGGGGCCCAGCCAGCCGCTCAAGGCGGCAACCGGCACACGATACAAGTCGAACACCGGCTCAACGCCATATTTAATGAGGCCCTCGCCCACGAGCCTGACCAGCCAAAAGAGCGCGAACAGAACCCCCATGGCCGCCAGCCAACCTGTGCCGGATTTGACGGTAGCATCCACCAGACGATCCCTGATGGTATGATGCCGGTGGGCCACGGTCTGTACTTTGCGGACAATATGTCCGACTTCCATCCAGACCTGATCCTCGCCTGCCAGCCTGGGACGCTCGGAAATCCGCGCTTCGTCCAGTCGCTGGACAAGCTCTTTAATGCCTTGGGCGGAAATGGCAACCGTGGGAACGATGGGGACCTGCAGAATATTTTCCAATTCGCGGACATCAATATGGATGCCCAGGTGCTGGGCTTCATCCCACATGTTAAGCGCCACAATGACCGGCTTGCGCTTCTCCAGTAATTCGACCGTCAAGAGCAGACAGCGCTCGAGACTCGTGGCGTCCACGACGTTCACGATCACGTCGGCCTGGTCCAGCAAGGAGACGGCCACTTCCTCCGCCTTGTTGGTCGCTTCCAGCGAATAGGTTCCCGGGGCGTCGAGAATTATCACGGGTTCTCCGTGAAGATTCATTCGTCCTTTCGTGTAGTCCACGGTCGTGCCGGGATAGTTCGAGGCGATTACGTCCACGCCCGTCAGCCGGGAAAAGAGCACGCTCTTGCCGACATTGGGATCGCCTATGAGCACAATGGTTTTCATGGTTCCTGCTCGACAACAATCTTATGGGCCATCCCCCTGCCAATGGTTATTTGACGCCGTTCTACTTCCACAACCACCGGACCGGCAAAATGGTGCTTGGCCACCACGCGAACGATCTTTCCCACCTGCAGGCCAACACTGCGCAATCGCCGTTGAAATCCGCCCCCCCCGTGCAATACCATTATCGTCGCCGTATCGCCCTGTTTCAACTGTGAGAGTGTTTTTTCATTCATAGCGTGTGAAACCTTCTTGCCCTGCGCCAAACACATGAATTGCCGCCAATAACAAAACCGCCATAAATGATTTATTAAACATGAAATAAACACTCCTGGGATTACTGTATTAACCGAACGACGAGGACTATTGTTCGTCAGGAGCGTGCGGACGGCGGGGCGCGAACGGGAGGCAGAGCAAGGAAGACGCGGAACGTGATAACGTTCGACGGATGAATAAATCCAAGAATGGATAACGTTCCTATTGCGGGGATAACCGCTGGCGTTGGCGATGAAAAGGCCATACTTGCCACACGGCAAATCAGGCATGTCGCCGGGTTGTGTTCGGTGCGCGAAGATTTCCCGCTTTCGTTGTTTTTCTTTATCGGCTCATTCGAGGCGCCATGCGTTAGCATTACGGAGAAAGCCCCAAGGCTGGCCTTATGCCAGGTCGGTAACAGAATGACGCCAATCGCAAACAGGAGTAAAAGAAAACTCCCAGCCAAAATATGGGAACACTTCATCGAAAGCACAATATCACTTAAAATCAGCCTTTTCAAGGCTTTTGTCATAGTCATTGATAACCAGATGTGAATATCGCAGAGGGATGGATAGACGTTGCCCGTGCCTCACGAAATGGCGAATGGATGATGCCTATGGATTGGATTTTCATCTTCCTCCTTCGGCTAAATACGTCCATGTGACAGTTATCACACGTTGTTTGTCCGGTCTAAGGAACCCTTTAAGATACGCAGACCCCGCCGATTCTTCCCGCCGCCGGACGCCTTAACGGCAATCAGCACCGCCTGACAGTAGTCGGACCGCAGAACCGCAGTCCAACCGTGCGCAGTAAAACGCTTAACAAGATCCTTGAAGCGATAGGGAATGCATTCGTGAATTCGCCCCTCCTCACGATGAATGTTATTCATAATCGAAAAGCCGCGGGTATTGAAATCCGCTAGAACAATTTTGCCAGCCGGTCTTGCGATGCGGAGGACTTCACCAATAACATGCGGGATGTTTTTCATGTGATGCAGAGCGTTCACCGAAACCACACTGTCAAAGGAATGATCCGGCCACGGGAGGTTTTCGGCATTCGCGATCATGAAGCGGGCTCGTCCCGGCGGTTTCGCATACGCCACGTTCAAGCGCGCGCACCGTTGCTCGGCCGGATCGATGTCAATGGTGGTTACACGCGATACATGCGAAAGCAGGGCCATCAGAAACCGCCCTTTGCCGGTGCCAATTTCCAGGATTCGACCAGGCAACGGCAGAGCTTGGGCCAGGATAAACGCCGTACTGCGATCGGAATCGTAGCCGCAACGCCGATAGAAGGCGTTGCGCTCCATCAAGCGGGAATGATTGTCAAACACTTCCTGCCGCGAGATTCGCATCCGGGACCTCCATGAACTTGGCTGTTGCTGCGGACTTGGAGTTTCGTATTGCGCAAAACTCCTTGCCGCACATAGAACAGGAATCTTCCTCTTCTCCGTGGCAGCGCCCCTGTTCGTAGCGCTGGCGAGCGGTCTCGCCATCTATGGCCAGTTCGAATTGTTTCTTCCAGTCGAATGCCTTGCGAGCTCGCGTCATCTCGTCGTCGCGTGCTCGTGCTCCAGGCAAAGACTTGGCCACATCCGCCGCATGCGCGGCAATTCGGTAAGCCATGACCCCGGCCTTTACCTCGTCGGCCGTCGGCAAGCCGAGATGTTCGGACGGGGTGACACAGCAGAGCAACGCAGCGCCATGGTAGGCCGCCATCGTGGCGCCAATACAGGATGTGATGTGGTCGTACCCCGGCGCAATATCGGTAACCACAGGTCCGAGGACAAAGAACGGCGCGCCGTCACACACCCACTGCTGGCGTTTCATGTTCATCTCAATCTGGTTGAACGGCAAGTGGCCAGGACCCTCTACCATCGCCTGCACGCCATGCTCGCGGCAACTCTTGACCAGCGTACCCAGCACGTCCAGTTCGGCAAACTGTGCTTCGTCGCTGGCGTCGGCCAGGCAACCGGGACGAAGCCCATCGCCAAGTGAGATCGTAACATCATAGCAATGGCAGATATCAAGAATTTCCTTCCAACGGGAGAAAAAGGGATTCTCACGCTCGTGATGAACCATCCACTCCGCTATTAGCGCGCCACCGCGGCTGACAATGCCCATCATGCGTTTGAAAGCCAGCGGAATGTGCGAGCGCAACAGTCCCGCATGAATCGTCATAAAATCCACCCCCTGCTCCGCTTGTTCGCGGATGACCTCCAGCAGAACATTTTCGCTTAACGCCTCGATATTCTTGCCGACTCTCGAAAACGCCTCGTAAATCGGCACCGTGCCGAACGGCACAGGACACTCCACGATCATTGCACGGCGCAACTCACCGAGATTTGGTCCCACACTAAGGTCCATCAGGAAGTCCGTTCCCGCGGTCAAGGCCACGTGCATCTTGGCGATCTCCGTTTCATTCGACGATTTTTCGGTGGAGCGTCCAATGTTGGCGTTGACCTTGATTGTAAAGGCACGTCCGACCACTGCCGGCGCCAAGGCGTGATGTGCCGGATTGAACGGGAGGACGGCGGTCCCCCGAGCAAGTTCGTCACGCACCTGCTCGGGAGCGACGCGCTCACGGCGGGCAGCGGTACGTATGGCAGGCGTTATTTCTCCACCAAGGACTTTCTCATACTGGGTCATCATTTTGAATTCACCGTCATAGGGCGGCGCTTTCCATAAATTTAGCTGTTGCCATCACTACGACTCGACCATTCTGTATCATTTTCGCCTCCGTTATGTGTAGCGGCACCCGGGATTCCTTTATCCATGCTCTCACGACTGCCTTGCGATTCACCAGTACAGGAAACAAGAACCGCACAGTCAATTCGCCTGTCACCGCTATCTTACCGCGAGCAAAGAGGCAGTTGGTCATGGCACCATCAAGGAGCGATGAAATCACCCCACCATGCAAATATCCGCCATAACCTTGAAACGTGCGACTACATGCAAACACGCCTTCGACACTCCCATCGCCACACGCTTGGAAAGACACCTTCAGCCCATGATCGTTCTGTCCCCCGCACACAATGCAATGAGGATGATGGATTTTTCGTAGTGCGATCAGGTCTTTCTGCGCTTTCTCAGTGGTCGCAGACATTGGTTCCCGAAACAAGGGTTCCTTCAAGATAGGATATAACCAGCTTGTCCGGCTCATCACCGGGCGCGCCAACAACGACT